>NZ_CAWNHY010000242.1:0-15444 GCF_963874335.1 Vibrio sp. V10_P2A27P122
GCTTGCACTTTTATCGCAAGTCTCTTTTCGCCCTAGGTATCCACATATCATAAAAAAGACAATCAAAAGGTAGTCAGCATGAAACAACCACTCAAGGCGCTGGTGCTCGCAATCAGTTTGTCGTGCGGTGCCATCGGTGCTTACGCAAACTCGTTAGAACCGCTCGACAAAGAATTCACTTTACAAGTTTTAGGATCGGGAGGGCCAATTTCAGATGATCTGCGCTCTTCTTCAGCGGAAGTGATTTGGTGGAAAGGCAAATCTAAAATCATGATTGATGCTGGCGGCGGCGCGTATCTGCGCTTTGGCCAATCCGGCTCTAAACTGGAAGATTTGGATTTTCTAGGCATTACCCATTTTCACACCGACCACGTTGCAGACTTGCCCGCGCTGCTCAAAGGCGGCTACTTCTTTAAGCGAGAAGACCCGCTAGATATTGCAGGCCCGCAAGCGGGATCGGCCTTCCCTAGCCTATCAGGCTATATGGACGCACTCTTTAATAGCAAAGATGGCGCTTACGCTTATTTAAATGGTTTGTATGATGGCAGTGATGGTTTGTTCCCAGTCACCATCACTGATGTTTCTTACAAAACCACGACACCAACTAAAGTGTATCAACAAGACGGTTTAACCATTTACGCACTCGGTATTCCTCATGGGGACGTGCCATGTTTGGCTTATCGTATTGAAAGTGATCAGGGCGTTATTGTTATTTCTGCCGATCAAAACGGCAGTAACCCAGCATTTCTCGATTTTGCTCAAGGCGCTGACATTTTAGTCATGCCGATGGCTGTTCATGAGTCAGCCGATGAAGTTTCCGCATTTATGCACGCTAAACCTTCAGTGATTGGCGAAATTGCAGCCAAAATCAATCCTAAACTGCTCGTGCTCAACCACTGGATGGGAGTCGGCCTTAAACATAAGTCAGAGTCGACCAAGATCATCAAACAGTTTTATCACGGCGAAGTTATTGCCGCCCGTGATCTCTCAAGCTACCCAATGAGTTCCGTGAAGGAGATAACCCATGAATTGTAAAATTGTTTTGTCTATTGCGATGACTTCGGCCATTGCTCTTCATCCTGCAATGAGCGTTGCAGAAACGTCAACGGAAGCACCAGTGAGTGCGCAACCCACCTCTCAAAATGGTGGCAAATGCGCGGCTGGCAAATGTGGTACTGAAAAACGCTTTGAGAAACAGGATTTAAAAAGCGATCCGCAAGGACGTTTAGTACGCGCCAGAGATGGTAAATGCGGCTTAACCGCAGAGGGAATCTCACCTTCCGCTGAAACCATTACTCTAACCAACAGCAAAATCACTGGTGGTGTATGCGGGCAATAGATCGCACTTCAAAAGGCATCGGCTTGCGTAGCGAACACATCGATTTGCTATGCCAGTTGCCTGACCATCCCGACATCGATTTCCTTGAGCTTGCTCCGGAGAACTGGATGAACATGGGCGGACTTAAACGCGAGCAGTTACAGCAGATAGCAAAGCACTATCCTCTGGTTGCACATGGGCTGAGTTTGTCGATTGGCGATTGTCAGCCACTGAACAAAGCGTTTGTGAAAAAGGTAGCGGCATTTTTAGATGAATTTAACATCGACATTTACAGTGAGCATTTGAGCTTTTCACGTGATGCCCAAGGGTACTTGTATGAACTGCTGCCTATCCCGCGCTATAAAGAGAGCATTGCTTACTTGGTCGATCGCATTCACTGCGTTCAAGATATTGTGCAACGCCCTTTGGTGCTGGAAAACATCTCCTACTACCACAGTTACGGCAAGGAGATCCCCGAAGGCGAATTTATTGCTGAGATAGTCGAGCGCAGCGGCTGCCAGCTGCTGATTGATATCAATAATGTGTATGTGAATAGCCGTAACCACAATTACTGCCCGTTTGACATGCTGGCCACTTTACCGAGCGAAGCGATCTGCTATTACCACATCGCAGGTCACTTAAAAGAGCGCGAAGATTTCTTGCTCGATACCCATGGCAAACCAGTACAACAAGAGGTGATTGACTTGGCTCGTTATGCTTACGCTCAACAAGGTAGCCGTCCTTTGCTGCTTGAACGTGATCATCATGTGCCTCCTCTGGTGGTTTTGACTGAAGAGTTGCGCACTATCCATCACGATATTATGCAACCAGCGCCATCATTAGTTATCGATGTGGAGCGTAGCCATGCTTAAACCACCAATGAACATGAGTATGTCAATGCACGCACTGACCTGTGTGATCCGCTCTCCTGTCGCGCAAGGCGAACCGCCCTGCCGTTATCGAGAGTTCATTCGAGCGAATATCTACTCTGTCATTAAGCACACTTTTCCTCTGTTTTACGCTCAACTTAACGAGGAAACACTCTACATTTTGACGGACGAATGGCTGGTAATACATAGCGCTATGGAGCCTGAGTTCCATCAGATTGCGACTGAATTTGTTCAGTTTATCCAACAGCAAAATAACCATAACGCCAGTGTTAACCTCAGTGCTGAGCAAATCGCACTGCTTGAATATGAATGGATCGTTTTCAACGCTGAAATGGATAGCGCTCATGTGCCGAATCTCAAAGTATGGTGGGATGATGTTGAAGCTCAACCGGAGGCGTTTTGCATACAGCTTAACCCAACATTAAAACTGGTCGAAGTGCCTTTTCTTGTCCATCCAGAATCGGTCACTTTTTTGATTCAAGAACAGAAAACGGTCTGTTATGGGGTATTTCGTCATGCATCGCATCAGGTGGTATCACAAAAACTCAGAGAAGTGGATATCGCCCTAATTCAGATGATTCAAAACGCCCCAGCGCAGTCACTAACGCAACTAGAACAACAGATAGCTCAACACCTATCCAACTTCCATTTTTTGGCGTGGGTTCAAACGTTTCAGCAACAAGGACTCATCAGCCTGTATTTATTAGGAGAAACTCTATGATTCACTCAGCCCTCAATTGGTACGATGGCGTGATCGAAAAATTTAAAAAATTCGATTTTATAGTACTACTTGCGATTCGACTTTTCCTCGTGCCGGTGATTTTTGTCGGCGCTCATTCCAAAGTGGTTGGTTTCGCTGGAACCGTTGCTTGGTTTGGCGCCTCAACCGCCGATGGTGGTTTAAATCTACCTTTTCCAGAACTGCTGGCATTTTTAGCCGCCGCGACAGAAGTTCTCGGCTGTATATGCATCGCACTTGGTCTTTTTACTCGCATTATGGCTATCCCTATGATTCTCATGATGAGTGTGGCGAGCGCAATGGTGCACTGGAAACATGGCTGGGACGCGATTGCCACCAGCAGTATGGAAGCGACGGTGCGCTTAAACGGTTTTATTGAATGGTTGGCGGTCAATTTTCCGGGCCGCTACAACTACATCACAGAACTTGGCGATCCTGTAATGCTCAATAACGGGATGGAATTTGCGGCTACTTACTTTGTGATGCTGATGGTTCTTTTCATTTACGGTGGTGGCCGCTACGTCAGCCTCGACTACTGGCTAAAAAAACCATTCACTCGCACGCCTCAAACTGCTTAACACCTAATGATGCCTACTAACTTGAAGTTGCCGCCCGCAGCTTCAAGTGGCAGGTGTTATCAATCACACATTCATCTCTGACTATCTTACCTGCCATTTTGCTGGCGGGAGGGAGACTTTATGCTTACAGATGTGGTGGAACTGTCACGGTTCCAGTTCGCCAGTACGGCGCTTTACCATTTTATTTTTGTTCCGCTGACCATTGGCTTATCGTTTTTACTGGCGATCATGGAATCGCTGTATGTGATGACCGGAAAAACCGTCTACAAAGACATGACTCGCTTTTGGGGCAAGCTGTTTGGCATCAACTTCGCCGTTGGCGTTGCCACCGGCCTCACTATGGAGTTTCAATTTGGCACCAACTGGGCGTACTACTCTCATTATGTGGGTGACATTTTTGGTGCCCCACTGGCGATTGAAGCTTTGATTGCCTTTTTCCTTGAATCTACCTTAGTTGGGCTATTTTTCTTCGGCTGGGATCGCCTTTCTAAGCGTCAGCATTTAAGCGTGACTTGGTTAACCGCTTTAGGCTCTAACTTTTCTGGATTGTGGATTTTGATGGCCAACGGCTGGATGCAAAACCCCGTCGGTGCCGAGTTTAACTATCAAACCATGCGTATGGAAATGATCAACTTTGCTGAGGTCATTTTTAACCCAGTAACCCAAGTGAAGTTTGTGCATACCGTTGCGGCGGGTTACACCACAGGCGCACTGTTTATCATGGGTATCAGCGCTTACTACCTATTGAAAAAGCGCGACCTTCCCTTTGCGCGTCGCTCATTTGCTGTGGCTTGCGCTTTTGGCATGGCATCCATTACCGCCACCTTATTGCTAGGTGATGAGTCAGGTTACACCTTAGGTGAAGTGCAACAGGTGAAACTGGCCGCCATTGAAGCCGAGTGGGATACCGAACAAGCCCCTGCCTCTTTTACTCTATTTGGGCTACCTAACCAAGAAACCATGCACACAGACGCGGCGATTAAAGTCCCTTATTTGATGGGTATTATCGCCACGCGTTCATTGGATGAGCCCGTCATCGGCTTAAAAGATTTGATGGCGCGCAGTGAAGAGCGCATTCGCAATGGCATGCTCGCTTACGGGCTATTAGAAGCCTTACGCAATGGTGACGATTCACTGCAAAACATCGCTCAGTTTGAAACGCTAAAAGAGGATTTGGGGTACGGTTTATTACTCAAAAAATACACCGATAAAGTAACTGATGCGACTGAAAGCCAAATCAAACAAGCCGCGCAAGATACCATTCCGCAAGTTGCACCTCTGTTTTGGAGCTTCCGCATCATGGTGGCCTGCGGTATGGCGATGTTCGCTGTCATTGGGCTCTGTTTCATCCAAATTTGTCGGCGAAAAATCGGCACTCAGCCTTGGTTACTTAAGGCGGCATTATTCGCTATTCCACTTCCCTGGATTGCCAGCGAAGCGGGTTGGTTTGTCGCTGAGTTTGGCCGCCAACCTTGGGCTATCGGTGAAGTGCTTCCGGTTAATATGGCCGTATCTAACCTATCAACCAGCGATTTATGGATTTCACTGGGCCTAGTTTACTTACTCTATAGCGCATTTTTGGTGGTGGAAATGTACCTGATGGTGAAGTTTGCTCGGCGCGGACCAAGCGCCCTACATACCGGACGTTACCATTTTGAAACGCAAGATGGGCACGGATCTCTATCTCACGTACACCATTAAGGGAGAACACAATGTTTGATTACGAAACCTTACGTCTGCTGACTTGGGCGATTGTCGGTGTGCTATTGATTGGTTTTATCATCACCGATGGCTTTGATATGGGCGTTGCAGCGCTACTGCCCATTTTGGGACGCAGTGATGTTGAACGAAGAGTGATGATCAACAGTATCGCGCCTCATTGGGATGGCAACCAAGTGTGGTTGATTACTGCTGGCGGTGCGATTTTCGCTATCTGGCCACTGGTTTACGCCACCGCATTTTCTAGTTTCTATTTAGCGATGATGTTGCTACTTGCTGCGTTATGGCTGCGCCCAATTGGTATGGATTATCGCTCAAAAATCGATAACCCCTCATGGCGCAAGGCGTGCGATAACGCACTGTTCATCAGTGGCGTTGTGCCGCCCCTCATCTTTGGCATTGGTTTTGGTAATTTATTGGTAGGAGTCCCTTTTCAGCTCAATAACTTATTGATGCTCGATTACCAAGGCCATTTTTGGGATCTATTCACACCATTTCCACTACTGTGTGGCCTGCTCAGCCTTGCCATCGTCGTCACTCAAGGCGCAACGTTTTTACAGCTCAAAACTTGTGATGTGTTATGCGAGCGAGCCCATAGCGCGTCGGTCGTCAGTGCCAGCATTGCGGTGGCTTTATTTCTCATCGGCGGATTCTTGGCAGCCAACATGGCGGGTTATATTATCGTGAGCCCAATTGTCACGGATGCCGCTTCAAACCCCCTGCATAAAGAGGTGATTAGCGTCGCTCGTCATTTACTGCATAACTATCAAGCACACGCCATGCTGTGGTTGATCCCTTGCGTGGGCATCGCGAGCTTATTGGCGTGCATATGGGCAAGCCTGAAACGAGCATCTGGCGGGGCATTCTTATTCTCTAGCCTTGCTATTGCATGCATTATTTTTACGGCAGGCGTGGCGCTATTTCCGATGATCATGCCGTCAAGCTTAATGCCATCACACAGTTTGACGATTTGGGATGCCACATCCAGCCAAAAAACACTCAATATCATCACGCTTGTCGCCATCTTAGTGGTGCCAGTCATCCTCAGTTACACGACTTGGGGTTACTACAAAATGTTCGGTCGATTGAGTGATGATTACATTCGCAACCACAGCACATCGCTGTACTAAAGGAGATAACTGATGTGGTATTTCTGTTGGGTTCTTGGCGTATTACTCGCCTGCGCATTTGGTATAATCAATGGATTGTGGCTTGAGCAAGCTGAGCATTTCGATGAATCGTAACTCACTCATATGCAAGCAGATAACCTGCTAAGAAGCGTTAAGATCATCAAGCTTTAAGATAAAAAAATGGCGCTGTTTTTAGCGCCATTTTTTTATCACATCGTAAGAAACGTATTTACTGAAATTTTGGGCCAGCTGCGGCAACAAAAGCCATTTCAACCAGATAGTCAGGGCTTGCCAATTGCGCTTGAACGCAGGCTCGGCTTGGTGCACATCCTTCTGGAAACCAGCTATCCCACACTTCATTCAAAGCGGCGAAATGAGCAAAATCTGTGACATAAATTGTCACCGATAACACGCGGCTTCTGTCGCTGTCGATCGCCGTCAACTGCTGCTCAGCTTGGGCTAAGATCTGCTCAACCTGCCCTTTCATATCGGCTTTTGTATCGCTATCAGCCACTTCCACAAAGTGGGCAATGCCGTTGAATACGGTAATGTCAGACCAACGTTTACTTGGATTAATACGATGAATAGTCATTAATTTCTCTCTTTATGGTAAAGATAACTCGCAACAGTGCTGTTCGATCACACAGACTGGCGCGCCGACTTTGCAGCTAAAGCCGCTGGCAACCAACCTGCCTGTGGTTTCATCTCGGCGATAACTGGCAATTGTGTGTGAATGTTGGCTAGCAACCAACAACCAATCTCCATCCGCAGACAAAGTGAAGTCACGCGGGAATTGGCCACCGACGTCAAATGCGGCAATCCATTGCGGTTGTGGCTGGCATAGTTCAAAAAGAACGATTTTATTTTGCTCTCGGCAGGAAGCATAGAGAAAACGTTCATCGGGCGACAACTTAATCGCCGCAGCCGCTCCACTTTTCGCCTCATTCGGCAAGAGATCGCACTCAGTCTCTATTTGCCATTGTATCCCGGAAAATACTAAGGTGACCAAAGTCTCCGACAATTCACAGACCACAAAAGCTCGGGTTTCTGCGTGATTAAACACCACATGGCGCGGCCCACTCCCCGCAGGCATCTCTACAGTTTGCGCCAATGAAAATGCCTGATTATCACTGTTGATGGCGAAAAAATGAATTGCATCACTCCCTAAATCGACCACAACCAGTTGCGACGACTGTTTAAGGAAAACCACCTGATGAGCGTGAGGTGAGGTTTGGCGCTCTGCATTTGGCCCCTGACCATCAATCCATAGATCAGCGATGCATGACTCAGGTTTGCCAGTATCGTCCAAACGAACAATGTTTACATTACCCGACCCATAATGCGCCACGGCGCAATAGCGCTGCTTGGCATCAATAGCAAGATGACAAGCATAGCTACCCGACAGTGGCACTTGAGAAACCAAACCCTTATTAATGTGTATCAATTGTGGGTTGTCGCTCGCTTCTACCTCGTTAAAAGTGTAAAAGCCCTTGGTGGTTTCAAGAAGGTAGGAAGGGTTACGCGTCGCCATCACTTCTTGCAAAACACTAAGTTCACCCGTAATGGTATTAAGCTCAATCAGCTCAACGCCGTTACTATTGCTTGGTGCATCCGTATAAGTACCAATGTAAAAACGCGCGGCAGTGTGTGTGCTCATTTTCCACCTATCATCAAAAATAAAACACTATACCCAAATTTCACCTTAATCTGGGATAATTTAATTAAGCTGCCTGTGCGGCAGTGAACATTCGTTCTGTCAGCGGCCAAGGCGATTAGTTTTTCTAAGCTGCCTGTGCGGCAGTGAACATGCAAGTGCGGCTGTGGTCGCGCTTTCTTTGTTTCTAAGCTGCCTGTGCGGCAGTGAACGAGAGCTAGCAAGCCGATTGATAGCAAAGAATTTTCTAAGCTGCCTGTGCGGCAGTGAACTTGCTCCTCTTCCCACTCAGTTAGTGGTTTGCTTTCTAAGCTGCCTGTGCGGCAGTGAACCCATATTTAAAAGCCGACGTCATTTTTGGTGATTTCTAAGCTGCCTGTGCGGCAGTGAACTTTTGATATTTTCATAATTATCTAGATCGTCATTTCTAAGCTGCCTGTGCGGCAGTGAACGGTTTCCTCATTCATTTTTGGTTTAATGCGTATTTCTAAGCTGCCTGTGCGGCAGTGAACTCGTAACAAACATGAATAAGACTGTTAGTACATTTCTAAGCTGCCTGTGCGGCAGTGAACCAAGCTAGTGAAGATACAGCCGAACGAATCAATTTCTAAGCTGCCTGTGCGGCAGTGAACTCGCAATGTCAGCCAAGCCCTTTAGAGAAATGTTTCTAAGCTGCCTGTGCGGCAGTGAACTTCAAAGTAAATAGCTGGATGTGTTTCAATGTTTTCTAAGCTGCCTGTGCGGCAGTGAACTGAAGCGCATGACAAGCCAAAGCAACGGCAAATTTCTAAGCTGCCTGTGCGGCAGTGAACGTCACGGCTGATGTTGTGCCCGTAAGCGTCAATTTCTAAGCTGCCTGTGCGGCAGTGAACAAAGCGCGGCTTGTCCGTTCGTCAGTTATCAATTTCTAAGCTGCCTGTGCGGCAGTGAACCGACATAAACGCCAGTTTCACCTTGCTCGTTTTTTCTAAGCTGCCTGTGCGGCAGTGAACCAAGCTGCTGCTGATTGCAGAGCAAGAAACGTTTTCTAAGCTGCCTGTGCGGCAGTGAACCATCACTGTTTTTACGCACCACTTTGCGATAATTTCTAAGCTGCCTGTGCGGCAGTGAACAATAGAATAACAACATAAAAATAAGTTACAACAAGCAGTTAGAGTAAAAAAACCATTTTTACCCTATTTAAAACTACCTGCTGTAACTATTTGTATTTAAATATTATTTTTAAATAGCAAAAAAATAGGGTTAAAACCAAGGAACCGTAGTGGTATGACTTAGCCCATAGGAATCAAACTTTCCGGATACTGGCAGTGGCTGCATTTCACCAAACTCAAAGAATTTACGATGTACCTGCTTCGTCGAACTGCTGAATAAATCTAGGTACGGATTATCAAAACCTTGGCTAAGCATTTTCACTTTGTAACGTTTTTCACCCTCTTTATCGATGCTACCGCGAGCGATCAAACGTCTGAGCTTCGCTTGACTTAAATTGCTACGCTTTACTGAGATCACTCGATATTGCACCTGTTCAGGAATAGCCAATATCTCACTCACTTGGCAGTAACCAGATAACGGACCAAGCCAGTTTAAACCTTGTAAATCATGCAAAAAGCTTGCTTCACCATGTAAGCGAAATAATCGCCCAAGTTTTACCTTAGCTTCTGGAAAGCTGATGCCTATTTGATCGCTACCCAGCATCACCAATGCTTTGTGAAATTTGGTAAACACTTTACTGCTCAATTCGGCTTCAAGTATTTCTGCATCGGGCTTTAATCGAATATCAATGTATGAGTCCATATTTCCTCCTAAAGCCGTATGTTTGACACATAAGCTAGGCCTTTTTTCCCTAGGTAAAAACTTGATACCCCAGCATTTTCAATCAAGGTTTTTATTTCTTGTGCTTTGTTGCGATCTACATCGATATTAATTTCTAATTGACCACTAGCTTTTGTCATCATGGAAGTCACTTCCCCTTGCCCTTTTATCTTTTCTTTTTTGATGAAAGGATTACCCAAAATTATTTTCTTTGCTCCGGTGGTATATCGATCCATGAAATCTTTTTTGGTAAATCCACGTTTAGATATACCACTAATACCACCTAATTTAGTTTTCGCAGTGACCATATCATAATTTATTTCTAGTCGAGAAAGTTGAAGATAGAGTGCTGAACAATAAAGGCTGATTGGTGTAATCAAGTATTTATTGTTTAAATATTCAATCTCTGGAAAATTTTTATTTAAGATATCAATAACCAGAACCAAATTGTCATTTAACTCTATTGCTTTTTCTTTATTAAGACTCTCCAATCGATTGATAATACTTAAAGGATCAAGATCAATTGATACTTCTATTTTTGGTTGCTCAATAATAAAATCACAGAGCTGATTGAAATCTAGGTTCAATACTCCCCAAAACTGCTGTGAATATTCAGACTTAAAAACAGGATCAGACACCTTAATCATACCAGTAAATGAATTCTGGTCCGTACTACCATTCATATTACGAATAAAAGTTATTTCATTGGTCAACTGCGGCTTATCTATAAAACTGACCTTATCTTCCAACTCCGAGAAATAATAGCTAGTTTCATGTATGTTACTACGAGCCTGATACAGTTTACGCTGATCACCAATTAATCGATTAAGTATTCCCATTACAGTATCCAAAGTCGTCTTGCATACTTTGAAATTACCCTCTTTTTTTAAGTTAGTCATTGATCCTAAAAATTCACGGCCTTTCTTAGGAACAGGATCATTATTTGAACCACCTAAAAATGAATTTCGCCAGCAAGAATCATATTCTATGGTTATTTTCATGCAGCCTCCTATTTTGCATAAAAATACTGAGCAAACGGTGCATGCTGCTCATTGCTGATTTCTGATTCATCACGTTTAATACGCATCATCTTATGGCTATCGTTATAATCAACTGTAATTTCGTCAACATACATATAACCTTTCGCTTGGCGAATAGATAAATTAGCTAAGCGATCTAATGTTTCAGTAACCAAGATTTTTACTGCATCATCATTAAGTAAAATTCCGCATTCGCCTTCTTCAAAAATGGTACCTTTACGCACATAATTGCTTTGGAATATGGCAACAGGGTTGAGTGATGGATTAAGCGAGTTAATAAAGTCTTGTACCGTTTTAGCCACTTCTTCACCTTGACCCTCTTTGATAATCATACTGGCGCGGTCGAACTTTTTATCGAGTGATATAAATTGCAATTGTTCAATACTGATAGAGCCATAAGAAACGTACTCAGTATCACCAAATGTAGTTTTAGAAAAGAATGATGAGCTATCACGAGCACCAGCTTGACCAAACTGCTCAAAGTTACCGTTACCCAATTGATCAATAAAATCCTCTAGGAGTAAGGGACTTGTGCGTTTACACTGACTTGAAGGAACGACGTAACCACGGATCAGCCCTGTAATAGAAGCTAAAACCATTTCTAGGTTTTTCTCTGCGGCAAAATGTAAATCGAATGCTTGATCCCTAAAAAGATGATGACGGATACAGTTTTGGCTGATATATAAAGGCGTTTTTTTAAAATCTATATCTGTCGCTTCCTTTTTATATTTATAACCTGTTTCTTCTTTCACTTTCCCTGTTAAATTCGTATAGCCTCGTAACTTTGGTAAAGTATGATTGTCTACAGTTTTACCATTGTCACCTGTCAAAGTTGTCGGACCATTCCAATTCACTACTCCATGTCCTAATGCTTTAATTTTAAAATCTACACTTTTAATTCCAGTTACTTGTTCCATGATTTATTCCTCATCTTCTGTAGTTTGATTAATTTGTTTAATGGATATAGCGCCGATAGCTTGTTTATCGCAGACAGCGTAATAAATAGCATGCGAGTGACGTGCACTTTCACCACCCACTTGTAGTAAATCGTTGCTGGTATAACTTAAATAAATTGGCGATTCAGGATCCCGAGCTTGGTTTAATAAATTTTTGTCAGTGAACGATTTATTAAACCCACCCATAATGTTGTGATGCTTTTTAAACATATGAGATAACAGGTCTTTATCACTTTGGCCATATCCACAAATTGCACTAGTGGCATAGGTAAGGTTATCGATGTTGCTGTCATCATCTAGTGGTATTGAGTAGGCATATTGGTCAAGAAAATTTGGCTCCGAATTACTGAGATCTACGAGCGCCATTTGCACAAAACGATTATCGCCACGCAGAGATCCTTTACTGATTTTACTGCGTTTTTTATCTTTATTTTTCTTCGGTGGCATGGTGATTGGATCAACCACTTTGGCATTGATTTGTTGCACACTATTTTTAAGTGCAGCCACTAAATCACTTTCTATAAAACCACGATTACGTTCGGTGTGATGAAAAGTGAAATAAAGCTGATAAGCTTCTGGCAAGGTAAACGTTTTATCATCAAGTTCACTTCGCAAAAATTGATACCATGCCCTCACAGAGCTTAATACATACATTTTCGATAGAAAACCCGCAGCAGGGCTTTTACCTTTGCTATTAGCAACTGATTCAGGCACTGCCAATGTGTAAGTGTTTACAACCTTATTTTCACCAAAACGATCCAGTCGTCCTAGCCGCTGCAAGCTATCTTCAGCACTGGTAATTTCTGCCACCATATAATCACAACTGATATTTAGCGAAGCCTGCACAATTGGTCCACTGCGCAACACTTCAAACTTACGGGTTCCTCCGCGTTTGAATGCTTCGTACACTTCACCAAACCATTTACGCTTGTCACTCTTAATAAATTTTGAGTGTAATAAAACCGCATTTTCTCTGTGTTGATTGCGAATAAAACTATTTTGTGCCGTGAGTGCCATATTACTGATAACAAAAGTGCCATCCTTTTGTTCCATAAATAGCGGATTATCTGCACCTAATTCCGAATCATTGAATACTTTAAAGTCAAGTTGATATTGACTGTGGTTAAAAGATGGCATGACTTTAATATCATCAGGATGAATACCAAGCAGTTCTTCGACAAACACGTAATGAGGGGTTGCCGACACTAATAAGGTTTTGGCTTGCTGCTGCTGCATCTTTTTGGCGGCAATAAGCTCTGCAAACAGCAAATTAAAAGCTGGTATATTGACGTATTCATGAAATTCATCAAATACAACATGTACGTTCAAAAAATCTATAAGCGTATTAGCTTTCGTGTGGCTGATCACTGAACCGAGAATTTGGTCTATGGTGGTGATAACTATATCACCAGAAAAGCTCTCATCATCAGGAATAGGATTACCCCATTGATTATGAAACTTAAATTCCCCCGTATTAATTTCAATGGTGCTATTGGGCAAATATTGCTCCGAGGTGAGCTCATAAAATAAACCTTGGCATACCTGTACACGAGGGCACACCCAAATAATGCGCTTCGCACCTTTCAATTTTGCCCATTCCAAGGCAATTTTAGTTTTACCACAACCAGCAGCACCCGCAAGCACTGAGACATCGTCGGCAGTAATCAGTTGTAGAGCAATCTCACTTTGCTTTTTACTGCGTTCACTATCCGGATAAAATGTGCGTAGGCAGGTAGCAATATCGCTACTGAGAGAAGATTCCACTTCGAGCAGCCCAGCCACAAGTTCATTTAAGTTCCGCTCAAAAATGACAGCGTGTAATTCTGTCGCACTTAATGCAGATATTATTCGATCAGCAGTGATCAAGCATGCGCGTGCAATATTGTTTAGCGCATTAACTTTCACATTGAAAGTATTGGCTGATACTGATTCTTCTAGTTCATATTCTTTATAGCTAGGCAGAGGCGGAGCATCAGGCAGATTCTCCTCTAATTCCTGCAATTCGTCAGCCAAGATACTTCTTTCAAGGACACTATTGGTTGACTCACGGTATTTTTTATCTATGGCAACGACTTGCTTAATCAGCGCTTGGGCTTGAACCACAATATCAGCTAACTTTACTTCTTTTTGATTTACCACCAGCTTTTTGCAAATATCTTTATAACTATCAAAACCATTTTTTTCTTTACGAAAAGGCTTTGCATGATGCCAGTATACCGCGTGCTTTACAGAACGTTTATTGCTGGGATTTAGACATTTTAGTTCTGCACTATCAAGTAATTGATAGAGCAAAAGTGAAATTTCATTATGTCTTGGATGTTTATCAAAGCTAAATTTAGCATCATCAATATGCTGGCCATCGTCTGCTATGTACTCTTTCTTTTTAGGGTTGGTTACCCACTCTTGGAACTTGGGATCAATTTTTCCTAAATCATGCAAGCAACCTGCAATGAAATTCACAATTGAAAACTGTGTATTGTCTGGAAATAACTGACAATGTAGTCGTTCGGCAACATATCCAACCGCAAATAAATGCTCGCTCAGTGGTTGTAATTGGGTGTTTGCATACAACACACCTTGCTTGGGTTTATCAGTTAAAACATCCATAAAAACCTCTTTTCCAGTTTGATTAACAGGCACCACACCTTCCACATTAAATTTTCGCTTATTGCCTACTACCCATAACAACTGGCTGCGGGAGCGTGAGCGGATCCAATGGCAACTGACGGCGGTGCTGCGGGTGGCGGTTTGGCCTAGCATTTTTTTGACGGTTAATAGCCCTTCTTCGGTGATCAAAGTTTGCCAAGTGTTATCACCAATTCGGTTGGCAAAGGCATCGAGTACGCGGCGGGTTTTCTTGAGCGCGTTTTTTTCACACTGAGAAACGAAGGTGACCATCATAGTGGGCGTTCCTCATTCTCTTGTTCACTTTGACCGTGCAGGGCAATGCGTTTCACTGTATCAAACATGAAATCAAGTGCTTTGTGTTCGATAAAAGCTTGCAGGATTTGCTGGCGAAACTCTTGTTCGGTGGCGTTTTCTTTGGCGCAAACAAACGCCCACGGCAGCACAATCGCATCTTTGATTAAATCCGCCACATCAAACACCAAAGCACCGCGGCGAGTTTTGCCATGCATCACCGCAAAGCCGTGCGGAATGCCCAATACCCACAAACAGCTGGCGGCAAGGCCATAAGCTAAGTAGTTACCGTGGTTCAAAAAATCGTTGGCTTTGTCGCTGCTTTTTTTGTCGGGTTGATGTTGGCGAGAAAACCCTTCTTTGCCAGTATTATTGGCGGCGTATTTGTATAAGGCTTTGGTCAACTGCGCTTCGGTGAGCAGTAGATCAGATTGTTTGTTGGCGGCATCGGTGCGTTGATGGAAGGTTTCGAGAGATTGCTTGATCACTTCATCTTGAACATTGAATTTCTCTAGGGTTAATTCTCTGTCGGAGCGCCAAACACGCTGTAAGTAATCAATCCGCGCATTTTGAAACTGTTTGGCGGCCGCCAAGCGTTTTTCATCATCAAACCAGAATGATAGCCAACCTTGTAGATATTCAGTAGGCCGGTATTCGCTTTGCGGCGTAAACCATTCTACTTCACACGC
>NZ_CAWNHY010000242.1:15557-24682 GCF_963874335.1 Vibrio sp. V10_P2A27P122
CAAAAACCCACCAACACACCAGCCTGCGAGAGCATGCGCATCGCGGCTTGAGTAATGGAGGTGCCGTTGCCCAGCATGAGTACGGTGGTATTGGCTATCGGGATATTGAAGTAGAGATTTTCTTTGTCTGCTTCTGTTAAATAGAGCACACGACCATCTTTTTGCATCACGCGGCAATATTCTAAGTAATACATATTGGCGCGTTTGGAATGGAGTATAGTTTTTAAATCAGAGGGGGAGAAATCATCCATGGTATCTTAGTTGCACTCAAGCCAATTGCTATGAGTTCAATACCATAAATCCTTTTCTAATTGGCGACTACTACAAGGTAGATGTTTCATGATCTAGAACAGCGAAACTATGTTCGTTATCGCTATGTTCGTTATCACTAAGTTTTTAAACGAAACAGATAGAATGGACAGGTTGTCTAATACTAATTTAGGCGCTTCAGATACAACAAAGCCCGCACGTGGCGGGCTTTGTTTGAATTTGGTGGGTCTTATTGGATTCGAACCAACGACCTTCTGGATGTCGACCAGACGCTCTAACCAACTGAGCTAAAGACCCAAATTTTTGTTCTTGAGCATGATACATGCAACTGAAATGGTGCGTCCGAGTGAACTCGAATCACCGACCCCCACCATGTCAAGGTGGTGCTCTAACCAACTGAGCTACGGACGCATATCTTCAGAACGGAGTGGATATTAACGGCTGTTTTTGCTGTGTGCAAGTCTATTTTCTTTGTTTTTGAGCCAGTTGGCTTATCTATCACCAGCTTGTCTGTTTTTTATTCACAACTCTGGGGTTAAGCACAATAACCGGATCAACAATAGGTGTAAGCTGTCCAATTTATTTCATTGTATAAGTTATGTGAGATTATCCATTGATTCGGACCAATTATCTCGTACTATAACCTTTATCAATATCTTCGATATGCAATACGGTGACGTAACATGGATGCGCGATTATTCAACCATTCTCATCATTTGAGAGCCTCTGTACTTTGCGGGTTAAGCTTGCTGCTGACCGCTATTGCATTTTTCTTCGTCCTATTTAACGTTTTTTACACTTACAGCTACGGGCTAGCGGCCTTAGAATCTGTCTTCATGTGCTACTCCTACTACGTTTACTTTATTGCAAAAAAACAAACTCACTCAGTCACGCATATCCGTATTTATGTCTACTTTCTTATTCTCATTATCAGTGTAGGGACTTTTATTCAGCCTTTAAGCAATGGCCTATTTTTATGGACAACGTTTTTCCCAGTACTTTTTTACCTATTGCTAGGGGTTAAGCATGGCCGCCTCGCTACAGGCATCGCACTCATTCCGCAACTGTTCAATATCCATTCTCAAGGCTCATGGAATGTGGATTATGACCCAACCCCGTTGATGATCAACTTACTTCTTTGCTATTGCGGGATTTGGACGGTGGCTCATCTTTTTGAATCTAGCCGTAAGAAAACCGAAAACTCGCTACGCTACCTCGCTTCTCGTGATGCGTTGACGGGCTCTCACAATCGTTTGGCACTCACTCACGCCTTCGCCCACTTTGTGCAAAATAAAGTGGATACGACGCTGTGCCTTTTAGTGATTGACCTTGATTATTTTAAGCAAGTGAATGACACCCATGGGCATGATGCCGGTGACAAGGTGCTGATCGATACGACGCAGGTAATGTCTCAAATTGTGGGCGACGATAACCTCTACCGTATCGGCGGGGAGGAGTTTTGTGTGACTTTGTTTAATAATAGCATCGCGCAAGCCGAACATGTGGGAGAAAAACTGCGCGAGGCGATTAATCAACATTTGTACGCTTATGGATCGAAGCGAATCCAACTGACCTTAAGTGTCGGTATTTGTGAATACCGTGAAGGTGACAAGTTGGATGTACTACTGAAATTAGCCGATGTTGAGCTTTATAAAGCGAAGAAAAATGGACGTAACCAAGTTTGTATTTGCCAAATCAATGACACAGTGGATGATTCGACACTTTGGATTTCTCAGAGCTCTTGATCCTCGCCTACTTCATACACCACATTATAATTTTCAGTATAGGTACACTGTGGTTGACGGCTACACGTAAAGAATCGTCGACCTTTGAATTCGCCTTGGCTGGCAATTTTTATCACCATTGGGCTGCCACATTTTTTGCAAAAACGCACTTCTTTATCGGTTTCGATCAAATCAATATGCGCGGCCAGTAACCTTCTTAGTTTACTCACTTGATAGCTGTGTTTGATGTTCGCACCAATCAATGGAATGTTGGCAGACTTACACACATGCATCAGCAATTTTTCACGCTCTACCTTGCCTTTATGCAGTTCTTTTCCGTTATCCAACTCGATGATAACTCGCGGCTCTAGGGTTCTTGCATCACACACCACAAAATCAAAATAGTTTTTGGCGATTCGGTTATTGGCGATAAACCACTGCTTTTTATTCAAGTTCGCCGCTGGGGTAACCACGTTGGCCATTGAAACTTTAGCCAACACCACACCGTGTTCCCCTACTGCAGATTTCAGTGCGTTATGAAAGGCGCCTTCAGACATATTGAGTAACGCCCCTTTCTTCTTATAAGCGTAATCTTTGGTATCGTCGTGTTTGATCACGTACTTTTGGATAAAGACAAAAAACAGCACCAGCAGTGCAACAATGATAAAAATGTTGGTCATACGATAAAAACCATTTTGAAGTAATTAGCTAACTCGCTAATTAATAAACGAAGTACCGCCCAAAGGCCAGTTTATTACTATGGATTTGTTGAAGAGGGTGACCTAATCCACATGGCAGCAGGCTCTCTTGTAAGCTGAATCTAGAATGTGTGCCAGAGTGTCATTCAGGTTGATAAGCTACGCCAATGAGTGAAATGTCGCAACTTGTGTTTTCTGTCAATGGACAATGACCAAACGAGAGGCTCATTAATGAGAGCCTTGGTAGGAAAAAGTAGAGAAAGAAAAAGCTCGCCGCAGCGAGCTTTCATTGCTTTAACGATTAATCCAGTTGAAGTAAGCGACCAGTTAAAGCCGGAACGATGATTGTCGTTGTACCGATTTGCGTGGCGATCGTCTCTTCAGTCATTAAATCCTTCAATTGAGTCGCAGCTTTTACGCTTCCCATATCAAGAGATAATCTCCGCTCCGCAGTGCTGGTGTTAAGCACATAGATGATCTGCTCATCACCGTACACTTTGAGATCCGCGTACAAACTCTCGTCAATCCACACATTACGCCGCTCCCCTTTAGCCAGTGACGGGTATTGGCTGCGCAGTAGCATTAATTGACTGACGCTGTTTTTCAGCGCTTGCTGTTGTGGTGACAAGCTTGAACCATCTACTTTGCCACTAGAACGAGCAACGTGATCATCACACAAACCAACAGCGGCACAATTTTGTGTCACTTGCGCTGCAAAGTTTTCGACTTCATCCCCAATCTCTTCACCATAGTAAAGCGTGATTGGCCCAGAATAAGCAGCAAGAAAACTGAACGCGGCAAGATGTCGCGCATAATAATCACCTAAATTACCTCGTTGGATCAGGTCACCAAAGCGAACCAAATCATGGTTACCTAACATTAGATTTGGCATGGCGTGATAAGGCGATTTCGCTCGGTTATTCCAACTAGCTTCTAGACTCAGAGCGCTACCGCTTGCGCCAGATTCTTCCACTGCTAGTGCTTGCATCACACCATAGCGTAAAGGAAAGTTGAAGGCAGAGGAGAGCGCTGGGTTTGCATCACTGCCATACGCAGTTAGGGTAATGTCATCAGCCCCTTGCCACACTTCGCCGACCATATAACCTAATGTGCCCCATGATTTCCCTGCATTGAGGTTATCTTGCGATGCTTGTTCAACCGCCGCGCGCAGCGAACGCCAGCTCTCAAGCGGGACTTGATACGCTTGGTCTAAACGCCAGCCATCAATGCCAAACTCACGGATCCAGTAGCTGGCAACTTCAGTGAAAAATGCCTCACTCGCTTGACTAGGATAAGTGACCAACTTGCCCGGATAACCACTTTCTCCGTCATGAAGCTGAGGCAACTTGCCGCTCGGTGACGCTTTCACGCCAACAGAGCTGGTGTGGCCAAATACGCCATCCAATAACACGTACAGCCCTTTGTCATGCGCACTATCAATCAGCTCTTTTAGCTTAGCGTTGCTGCCAAAGTTAGGATCTACGTTGAAATAATCACACGCAAAATAGCCAGTAGCGTCAAGCTTATCATCGCCATTTTGACCCGCACAGGAATCAAATACTGGCGTTAACCACAACGCATTAACGTTCAAGCTAGCAATGTAATCCAAGCTATTGATGATGCCTTGCAAATCACCACGGTGGTGCGAGTTGCCGTAACCAACGCCGTAATCAGCGTTTGAATCTCCATCAACAAAGGATTCCACCATCACTTGATAAATTCGCAAATCACAAGCGGGGTTATTGTCTTGATAACACGCGTAGTCAACACCTGTATCCACAACGCCAACCACCAGTTGCGATGTGTTGGATGCATCCAGTGTGAACTTCCAAACACCTTGCTCTGTTGCGGTAAGCTTGATATTGCCATTTCCTGCATTTTCCAATGTCGCGGAACCGCTAGCGATACTAAAGCCACCAAAACCAAGGTTTAGTGTGCTCCAATCTTCAGAAGCAATTTTGAATTCATACACTCCGGGAGTCAGATAACCTTCAAACGTGTAGAGACCATTTTGCTGATAGGATAATGGATTTGAAACTCCCCAACCGTTCATCGAACCACGCACGTACACCGTGGTTGAACCATAAGGTGCAACATCAATTGGTGGCGCATCAATGCTTAAGCCAGCACCCTGCTCGCCCTGCTGCGGCATCACAAACACTGCCGCCGTTAAGGCTGGAACGGTAAAGCGGCCATTGTTAAACTGGCTCGATTTAACACGCACATCTTGTGCTGTGCGTAAAACAGGATGTAATTCAAAGCGCTGCGCATTCGGGATCACGACACTTTGCTCTGCGGTATTAGCGTTGATTGCAACCACTATCGCCTCTACGTTTGGATCCAGATCCGCACCAGCTGAAATACCATCATTAACCGACATCACTATCATGCCAGGCTGCGCATTTGGCCCCGTATTATGGAAACGAACACGATTTAACACTTCTTGCTCAGAGATTAGCTTGAGCAACGGTGTTTGCGCACGAATCGCCAGCAAGGCTTTGAAGGCATTGTCTGTCCATGCGATATCTTGCGCGGAAGCCACCGTATTGGGGTTGGCTATCACACTTTGAATCGCACTCCAGTTGGCCTGATCTTTATCTGCTCTTGGCAAGCCGACATTCCAGTTGTTGGTCTGCTTGCTAAAGTCAACACGGTTG
Organism: Vibrio sp. V10_P2A27P122; assembly: GCF_963874335.1. Lineage (NCBI taxonomy): Bacteria > Pseudomonadati > Pseudomonadota > Gammaproteobacteria > Vibrionales > Vibrionaceae > Vibrio > Vibrio sp. V10_P2A27P122. The sequence continues at coordinate 20,907 of NZ_CAWNHY010000242.1, forward strand.
TACCAATCACCACTGTCGTAACTGTCGCGCGCCATCGATTTTGAGCGAAGTAGTTCTGAACCCATATGGAAGAAAGGAACACCTTGCCCAAGCATTACTGGCGCAAGACCAATGATCTGCATGCGCGCTCTATCCGCTGAGCTGGTTTCTGCTTTTGCTTTATATTGGTTGAAGTCCCACAGGGTTTGATTGTCGTGTTTAGAGACGTAGTTAATCGACTCTTGTGGGTCAAGTGTATAAGCCGCGCCTTGACCACCGTATTGGAAATCACGGCCAAGCACTGTCATGCCACTGGCGGTTTGCAATGGATAGGCTTGTAGATTGCCAGCCATGCCATAGCGAATTAAGTCCATTTTCGATTTCAGCTCATCACTAAATCGATCACCTGCATTAGCAAAACCCGGAGTGGTTAATAGCGCCTCACCGCTATCAAATGGACCACCGCCACGCACACCGTCACGTAAGCGGTCGTTATAAGTCCCTATCCCCGTTCCAGCCATTGGCCATTGCGTAGCATTTTCGCCTCTGGCACCGTTGGCGACTTCACCAAAGTTCCAGCCTTCACCATAGAACCAAGTGTCAGGATCAACCGTTTTCGCCGCCTCATAAATCTTGAGCATGCTTGATTTCATCAAGTGTCCCATCAGATCGAAGCGGAAACCGTCGATTTTGTAATCTTGCGCCCACATCGTGACGCTATCGGCCACCAGTTTCTCGAACATACGGTTTTCTGAAGCGGTATTGTCGCAACAGCTAGAATTTTCAACCGCACCTGTGATGGGGTTCAAGCGGTGGTAATAACCGGGCACGGTTTTATCCAGTACTGATTTGTCATACAAACCTGACGAGTAGGTATGGTTGTAGACCACATCTTGCACGACTCGAAAACCAAGCTGATGCAGTTTTTGCACCATTTGGCGGTACTCTTTCACCCGTGACACACCATCACTTTGCACCGCATAGCTGCCTTCTGGCGCGCTGTAATGGAATGGATCATAACCCCAGTTGAAGCTGTCAAACGGCCGCACATCCGCAAGTAATGCTTGTGCTTGCGGTGTATTCGGGTCGGTTTTTTCCAACAAAGAAAGTATGGTCGCGCTCATCGACGTTCCATCAGAACAAAGCGACGCTTGCGGGTTAATACCACACAGTTTTGCGACCGTATCATTAAGATCGACCCGCTTTTGCTCATCTTCCGGAATCGACGCTAAATCATAGCTTGGCAGTAAGTGAATGGTGGTTAAACCCGCTTGTTTTAAACTTTTCAGGTGCGCAACACTGTCACGTTCTTCTTCCAAGAAGGCGAGGTACTTACCGTTGTATTCCGCTGTTCCTTTGCTATCACTGTTGCTGAAGTCACGAATGTGTACTTCATAAAGAATGTTATCTTCAGGATGACTCAATTCAGGAATAATTTGAGTATCCCAATCGTCCGGTTTTGACTCTGCTGCGGTTAAGTCCACCAATTGAGAATAAAGGCTGGATGTACTGAGCGATTGCGAATACGGATCGGTCGTCATCATCCATTCAAGTTGCGCCGTTTTAGGATGGTAGGCCTGCACGCGGTAACGATAGAAACTGTTTTTCAGCGAGCGCTCACCTTGATAATGCCAAGCTCCGGTGTTGGGATCTTCAACCATCGGCTGAGGGGAGGTACTGCGAAGGGTTTTATCTTGATCATACAGATACAACTCCACTTGCTGCGCGGTCGGAGCCCATAGCGCAAAATGCGCGCTATCACCGTCTATCCAAGCGCCAAGTTTCGCTTCATCGGCATCATCGCTGCCCGCCGTGTAAAGATTATCGACTATTCCTGGGATCTGTACTTTTGTTGCAACCAGTACTTTGCCTTCAGCATCTCTCGCTACTGTGAGTAGCTGAGTTTTCAACAGCGCTTTAGCTTGTTCATTGCTCACATCCAATGTGAAGGCTGTTCGACCCGCTAAATGTGGGAAATGCGCATTATTTGTCACGCCTGACAAGGCTAATGGGTAATGAATGAATTGTTCAGGATGGGCGATATCACCATTGCCTTGCGCACGGCTCCAAAGCTCATAGCTTGCCGCTTCGCTGTGATCGAACCACGCCAGTTGATTTACCGCAAGCCAATGTGCAGCTGCGCCCTCAATGGCAACTTGAATTTGCTCATTCGGAGAATAGTTCAACACCGCACTACCGTGGCGCGTATAAAGCGTATTGCCTTTGACAAAATCCAGCACTAAATCATCGCCGCCCAGCGCTTTATCATTGCCACTGTGCACAATAAAGTTCATGCAGTTGCCATGTTCTGCTTTAAGTGGAATGCGATATATCGCTCCATAAATCGGGTCGATTTCTGAGGCTAAGTAAGGATTTCCCCAATCCACACCATTAAGCGCAGATTCAGAAACAGAATCACAGCTACCGTTGTTCCAAAGGTGTAGTCCCCAGCCGTCATAATTATTGTCATCACGCAGGTAGTAAATGATCGCTTCTTGATAAGTTGGGGTCGGCTCGGTTGTCGAGTTATCCGCCTGTTTCGGTTGTGGATCAATGCTGTCGGGGATGCCATCACCGTCATCGTCGCTTGAGGCAAAATCCCCTAGCCCATCGTTATTGGTATCAAGGCTTTCTAAGCGATCTCGTGGGAATACATCCTGCGCGTTGCTCACACCGTCACCATCAATATCGTCATCTTCGCTATCGGCAATACCGTCACTATCAAGGTCAGCAGGAACGCTTGAAACATCATTGGCGTCCGTTTCTAAACGCGCTTCATCGGCGTTGCTCCACCCATCACCATCAATATCATCATCTTCGACATCCGCAATGCCATCGCCATCGAGATCGGCAGCAAAGCTTAAGGCGTCATAAGGGTCTGTCCCTAATCGCCATTCAGTTTCATCAGGCCAGCCATCGTTGTCATCGTCTAGGTCTGCGTGATCGCCAATGCCATCATTATCGGAGTCAATACTCTCTTGGATGTCGTAAGGAAAGTGGTCAATCAAATCGGCTACGCCATCTCTATCGCTATCAAAGCCAATAACAGGCTCACCATTTTCAAGCATCAGTGTTTTATCGCGAATATCGCTCTTTTCTCGCTGCGCTTTTTTGATCTCATCGCCAAACCGTTTACTGGCTTTTTTCAAGGTATTGGCCAATTCAGGCAAGCTGGAGTCATCGATAGTAGCAGGTAGCAGTTGCGCTAGCGCTTTAGCAGATTGAGCAACCAAGATGTGGTTATCGACATAATCCGCTTTGACATCCAAAGTTGGAATACGCAGCGCCTTTTTCAGCTCAGCCAACGCTTTACTCTCTCGCTTACCATTTTGCATCTGCACGCTGAGGTAAGTCGTAAAAGGGCTGATCACCGGATAATTTGCTGGCGCCATCATTAAATAATTGCGCGCAGCTTTGACGGTGGGAATATCTTGGTCAACGGTTTTTCCCTTGATAGCAGAAGCCATCAGGTAATAATTGTTTACGTCACCACGCAGCCCCGCCACGTTAATTTTTGCGATACCTTTTTGGTCGGTGGTATACGCTTGAGGTTCGTTTTGTTCAAATTGACGATTGCCGTTCACATCCAGCCAAACTTGGGCATTGGTTAAATACCCATCCATGACTTGAACGTCTAACGAGTCATTACAACCCGCTAGCATACCAATTGAAGCAAACGCTAAAGTCATTCTCGTTAGGTTTGTTTTCATTGTTGTAATCCGTTTTATAACGTTAGTGCTCGTCCTGCTCTCACTGCTGGCAGAAAACCTATAAATCAGTAGACATATGTCTATATC
>NZ_CAWNHY010000243.1:0-24209 GCF_963874335.1 Vibrio sp. V10_P2A27P122
CTATAACACCAGTTGATTTGGTTATTATTATTACTGGAATTTTTGAATGCATTCCCACCGCTTAAACTTAAGGAAGCCACACCTCCCCCTGTAACTTGGCAAAACTGATCATCACAACGAGCATTTTGGCGTTCAGAAATATTGTTGATGGAACAAAATGCCAGTGGGTCACCCGCTGTTCCTGTAATCTGTGAGTATCCGTATTGGATAAGTTGAGGATTTGGAGAGCTTGCACAACTGCCCTGACCTTGGGCAACGTGAGGAAAATAGATAGAATTATCAATCTGCTGGAAAGCCATTACACTTGTTGCAGAGATAGATAGTATTGTGCTGAGCAGTATGCTAATCAGCCATTTATAGTGGATCACTTTTTCACCCCCACTTCAATAACTCGCTGCAACATCCAATCACCAGACTGACAGCGCCCGGTTGAAGTCAGTTGATAGACAGTACGGCCATCATCCATTGTACCCACCAAATTACATTTAACCTGTGCACTACATTGTGCTAATCCTTCACCTTCAAACGTGAGTGATTGTACAGAATGAGTATGGCAACTGCCGTCGGTTGTCGTTTGATAAAAACGACTCAGTTCAACGTTGATCGCCGATCGCGCCGCCATTTCGGCCCTTGTCCCTAACACCATCGAAACCAACTGCTGGCTATTGCGCTGTTGATTACGGTTCGCGACCGATGCAACAAAGCCGACCACCACAATGATAAAGATAACCAATACTAAGCCGCTACCTTGCTGTTTATGGCGTGTTGTAGATAAGCGCATCATGGTCAAACTTTACCTCCTCGCCGCGGTCGGAAAATGTCAGTTCAATTTTCACTAAGCCGTTGCGTTGTAGCTCTGGCTGCGTGACGTGAAAGTTGGCTTGGCTAATGTTTTCAGCCATCAATACTGGAGTACCAAGCTGTGCAGGGCTGAGCGCACTGCGATTAAGCGCGTAATCCGCATAACGATAAATACGATTGTTCTGATAACAAAAAGCCACTGGCGTGCGATAAAAATAGACTCGCTTAGCTGGCGATTGAATTACAAAACCAGTCGGTTGTGTCAAGGCTACATCGACCATGCTTGTGTTGTTGGGTGATGTAAAATCCACATCTGCGTTTACTTGCGCTATTTGTCCGCTTGCACTTGGCGTTTGGCGTAGCGAAGCGGCGTTGGTTGGAAACACGACCAGACGATCGCCATTGAGTACCTTTTTGTCGATCGGTAACAACCGTACCGCAGCCGAAGGCGATTGCACGGTTGGCAGCTCGCTGTAGATCGCGCTGTCAGTGATCGGTAAAAACTCAATGCAACCATTTTCTACCATCACGCTGTTTGGTACCGCTTCGCGCAGTTCTCGGCTCAGCCGCTCAGTAACAAAGCGCCCTTGTTGGATCAAAGCTTCGCGGGCGGTGGTATCAACATAAATACCCATACTTTGGCGGATCACAGAGCCTAAAAATAGCCCGACTACCGACAACAGAATAATCGCAATCACCATTTCAATCAGGGTAAAACCACGCATCAGAAATTGCCCTTAATCGCCGCAAACGGGTAGCGGTTGCCCTTCGGGTCAATGATCACCACAGAAACCCGCTTATAGTGAGTCCGTTGATTAGCGTTCACTCCGCTGAGTTGCCCACCGCTGTCCTGTTCATAAAATACATTGATCGCCGCAGCAAAGCCTCTATAACTGGTCGTATCTAAGAGTGTGCCGAGCACATCTTCAATTGGCCTTGGCTGAGCCGTGATAAAATCATCGACATCGTTGTATTGGTTAATACTCGCTTCACTATCCTTACCCAAAGCGTCATGAGCAGTGCACATTTCCTCTACCGTTCCGCTGAGTAAACACTCAGGCACTCCGCCATTGGGCCCGGAGTTTTGGTCAAAGGCTCGGCCCATCACTTCATCCATAACCGCGCGGCCTAACTCGGCGGCTTTTACTGCTAGCACCTGTTCAGCGCTTTGTTGCGAGCGAGGATAAAGCGCGGCCGTGATGCCTGTCATGGCTATTGCCGTTACCGTGATAACGATGATCATCTCAATGAGAGTAAACCCACGCGGCGCGTTAACACGCATAAATGTACCCCTCGCTATTGATGCACACTTGGCGAGATTCACCCGATTGCAGATTATTTAAGGTAACAGTGCAGTTTGCCGTTAAGCACTGCGCGGCGCGGCCTAAACTATCAAAATCTAAAAAATGGCTACCATCATTATTGGTTAACGTCAGGGTGATATCGTTCACCGCAGCATCGACAAAACTGCTGTCTGCAAGCGTACTTGGTAGTGAAGTGGTGCAAGCACCAGCAGAAACGGAAGGAGATACTTGCTGTGCTTGATTATTGCTGACCAACCAGCGATTACAGAGGTCGGTACGCTGCATGGCGCGGTTTTGGGTCAAACGCAGTGAGGCTAACACTTCGCTTTGTGTGGTCACGCTTGAAAAGGAGGATATGCCGGTATAACGGCTTGCTGCGTACACAGCCACAATGCCCAGCAGCACAATCACCACGACCAGTTCGATCAACGTAAAACCACGCCGTGCTGCTAAATGTTGCTGCATTTTATACCTCTAGCAAAAAAACAAGTGCTTAAAGTATATAAGAAATTTCCGTAGTGGGCTTAAGTTTTACTGATTTTTGTGGGTAAGAAATAACTCTCGTTATAGATAAAGTAAAGGCCAGCAATGCTGGCCTTTACTATGATCATTGACACGCAGATAATGTGTAACTCGGCTCTGCATTACTAACTGAAGGATTGATTGAATAAGTTAAGTAACAATTCGTCGCATTTGCATCGAAACCATATGCGATCGAATTAGCAGCAGAGACCGCTGTTATTTGTTTCCAATCAGTTGACAAACCTGTTACTGCAATTGTAATACCATTAGTTGATGCTTCTGGATACCCCCAAACCGTTTCAATCGTTTGACTTCCGGCAGAAATAGCACCATCAGCTTTCACATCTTCACCAATAATAGCGGCCTTGCCATAAATAATACCAGCCGCACCTTGCATCGCACCCTTCAGACCTTGTAACGAGGCTTCTCGCGCATCGCCTTGCAAATTCAAAAAGCGTGGCGCTGCGGTGACGGCGAGAATGCCGAGAATGACAATCACAACCACAAGTTCGATTAGGGTGAAACCGTTTTGTCTTTTCATAGTTACTTTCTCTCTATGTTTTAATCAATGCGCAGACTTACTGCAAAGTGACGGTCACACGACCAGTTTTTATCTCATACACAAACTGGTGCGCGGTTCCGCCCTCTTTTTGCACATAAGTGCAAGTGGCTTGACCGTCATCGGCTTGTGCTGAATATTTTACATTAGCGTTATTGGCTGCATTAGCGACTGTGTCAACTTTTGGTGGGTTTTGCAGCAAATTATCCATTAAATCAATACATGACTGATCCGTAATCGCCGCTGGATAACTGGTATTATCGGTATTGAGCGCCAACGGATAACCGTCCCTAAAACCGGTCGCGGCCCCGCTGCTATCTGTAGAGCGGGTCAGCCAGAAATTGACACCATCATAGTTGACGGTGTTTTGTTTTTCCGAGCCCAAAGTCACAGAGGTTCTTGCCTGAGCTTCCCACTGAGCACGCGCCGATAGAACACCAGTAGCAAAACCACCGGCAACTCCTTCGATGCTGGCTTTTTTCGCTTCATCAGTGACATCTAAAAAGCGGGGTAGCGCTGCAACGGCTAATAAGCCGACAACCACAATCACTACGACTAATTCAACTAAGGAAAAGCCCGTTTGTTTGTTATCCATGCTCTACCTATCTCTTTGTTATTACCGTGTATTATACGCACTTGTTCTCGCATCGCTACGGGGCAAGTGCCCATTTCACTGCTTATGTCGAAAACTCATGCTGAAAAATCGACGCTTACTGTAAACTTATCCCTTAAAAGTTCAATGGTTATCACCTGTTTTTGACTGTAAACATAGCGGCATTGATACTGATTTGCTTGATGTGCCGACTCAATTGAAATCACTTTGCTTTCAAGCAGTTGTTCATCTGGGTATAGCAGGCTTAACCAATAACGACAATCTATACTTGATTCATTCTCAGCCAATGGTAATACCCAGCCCGTTGCACTCATATTGAGTAATCGACCATTCGCGATTAAAGTTGAGGGCCGCCCCTTTAATAACCAATCTTGCTTATAAAAATTGGCACTTTCTACGATTTTACTGCTCGCCATCGCTAATGCGGTTTGATTGGCTTCTTTTTCTATCGACTGCCATGCTGATAGCAAAGCCATCAAAAGAACAAAGACAATCAACCCCCAAATTACGAACTGAGAACGCTCTATCGCCGTTTTCATCTGACAACCTTTATCCTTTGATCGCGTCGAGCATTCCCCACATTGGCAGAAAGATGCCAAGTGCCAGCACCAACACCATAGCGGCGACAATCACCAATAAAATCGGCTCTATGCGCGCAGTGAGGGTTTTGAGATCGTAATCCACCTCTCTATCATAGAAGTCCGCGACTTCAAGTAGTAACTCATCAATGCGCCCTGTCTCTTCACCCACCGAAATCATCTGAATAACTAATGGCGTAAAAATATTGGCGTTTACCGCGGTGGTGGATATGCTTGTTCCCGCTTCAATGGCAGCTTTCATTTCTAACAGGCGAGATTCTAGAAATTTGTTATCCAACGCTTCGGCAGATAATGCTATCGATTGGTTTAATGGCACCCCCGCTTTCAACATCAAGGCAAAAGTTCGAGAAAAACGCGCCAATTGCGCTCGGTTCACTATGCCGCCGACAATAGGCATTCTTAAGCGAAACTTATCCCACTTTTGACGCCCTGCGGCTGTGCTCAACCAAGCTCTGAAAGCAAATAAACACCCAAGCAATACGCCTATCATCATCGGCCAGTAGTTGACAAAGAAATCTGACATACCAATTAAAATGCGAGTTGGCAGCGGTAAATCAACCCCGAAACGGCTAAACATGCTAGTAAATTGTGGGATCACTTTAACGTTGAGAATGAACATCGCGACCAAAATAAAGCTGATGACAAAACTCGGATAACGCATCGCCGTTTTAATCCGTTTACGAGTTTCGACTTCTTGCTCGTAGTAATGAGACAATTGCAGCAAGGCTTCATCAAGCCGCCCTGTGTTCTCACCGACGTGGATCATCGACACAAACAACGGGCTAAAGACTTTCGGGTACATCTGCATTGAGCTCGATAAACTGCGCCCGTTGGTTAGCTCATTACTAACCGCTTCCAATGCTTCTTTAAGCTGTTTATTAGCACAATTTTGGATAAGTCCTTTCATCGAGCGCAGCAGCGGCACACCCGCCTTGGTCAAGCTGTAAAGCTGACGACAGAAGATCACCAACACCTCAAGTGGCACACTTGGGGTAAACAGCGATTTCCAATCAATCGAAAAATCAGCCCCTTGGTCTGACGAAATTAAGGTCGGAATCACGCCTTTGTTAAATAGCGCTTCCGCCGCGAGCTCTTCTGTCGGCGCGTCAACATGCCCCGAGGTTTTGCTACCATCTAAATTTCGACCCTGATAACGATACGTTGGCATGAGTAACCTTAACTATAGATAGATGGCTTGAATGATGCCGGATGAATCACCTTCACCTAAGCTCATCACTTCATCTAAACTGACAACCCCTTGTAGCGCCAACTCCATCGCCGAAGCTAGCAGCGGTTTGTATTGCTTCGACTGACGAGCGGCTTGCGCAAAACTAACCGCATCGTTGGCGCGCAGCGCATCCATCATCTCGTGTTCAAGTTCGAGCATTTCAAAAACCCCAATTCGCCCACGGTACCCCGTCAAATTGCAGTTCTGGCACCCACGCCCACGTGTAAAAGCCGCTTCAACTTGATTTGGGAAACGCACCGTCAGCCACTGTTTACGGGCTTCATCAACCTCATCCACCGCTTTACAATCGGGGCAAACTTTACGCACTAAACGTTGGGCAACCACCGCCCGCACGGCGCTGGCCACTAAATAGCCCGGTGCGCCCATGTCCATCATGCGCAAGGCGCTATCAACCGCATCATTGGTGTGTAAGGTGCTCAACACTAAGTGGCCGGTTAAGGCCGCGCGCAAACCAATTTCAACGGTTTCTTGATCGCGCATCTCCCCGACTAGAATAATGTCCGGGTCTTGACGCAAAAAGGTTCTCAGCACCGTTGAGAAATCAAGGTCAATTTTAGGGTTGATCTGCACTTGGCTGATGCGTGGCAATCGGTACTCAACCGGGTCCTCGGCAGTAATGATTTTTTTACCGGGAACATTGAGCTCTGATAACGCGCCGTATAGCGTCGTCGTTTTCCCTGAGCCGGTTGGGCCGGTCACTAAGATCATGCCGTGTGGACGTTTAAGTTGATGACGTAAACGCTGTAAAATATCGTCAGGAATACCTGACTCTTCCAGTTTACGAACTCCGGATGATTGGTTGAGTAAACGCATCACCACCGACTCACCGTATTGTACTGGCATGGTCGACATACGAATATCGACCGATTGGCCTTTGGCTCGGATATTAAAACGGCCATCTTGTGGGAGGCGTTTTTCTGAGATATCAAGATTGGCCATCAATTTTAAACGCAGCACTAAAGCCGAAGCGATGTTGGTTTCATTGAGTAGGGTTTCGTGTAATACCCCATCAATCCGCTGGCGTAAACGCAATACGTTAGCATCAGGTTCGATATGAATATCAGACGCCCCGACCTGAATCGCATCTTCAAATAGAGAGTTGATGAGCTTAACAACGGTCACTTCATCGCTATCATCATCACCGATATCGAAATCAAAGGCGGTATTGCCTTGGTGTTCCAGTTGTAGCTGCTCGGCAAAGGACGCAATTTCTTTGGTGCGGCGATAGTAACGATCAAACCCTTCAACCAATTGTTTTTCTGGAGCAATAACAAATTCAAAACTGTATTGGGGTAATTGAGTAAGCAGAGATTCTTGAGCAAACAGATCCGCCGGATCACTCATTGCGATGCGCAGCGTGTCGCCATTTTTGCCAATGATTAAGGCGCGTAAACGGCGTGCATGTACTTCCGGGAGGAGCTGCACTGCATCAATATCGACATTGGCTCGGCTGAGATCAATCAGCGGCAGCGAAAGTTGCTGCGATAAGAAGCTCAGCATCTGCTGCTCTGACAAAAAGCCGAGTTCGATCAGCGTGTCACCCAGTTTACGTCCACTGCGCTTTTGCGCAGCGAGCGCTTGTTCCACTTGATTTTCAGTGATGATCCCTTCTTCAACCAGCAGATCACCTAAGCGTTTTCGTAGCTTAATTTGCACTCGCACTCTCCTCTAAACTGCTTAGTACGACTAGGCGATCACGAATAAACAGTTGTGACTGACTCGAGAGGCCAACTTTCGCAAGCGCTTGTTGGTAGGTATATTTGGCCGCCTGAAAATCCATCGTGCGCTCTTGTGCTATCGCAAGCCCTAACCACCAGCGTGCGTTCTCAGCATCAAGCTTGACTAAGCGTTGATAGCTTTCTAATGCGAGTGAATCTTGCTTGGCTTTTTGTGCCAAGGCTGCTCTTAGCGAGAGATAATCGATCGAAGCATTGTCAGGTAAATGAACTAGAGGGGTTAACGCCGCTTCACTCTGCTTCTCTTTAATCAGCAATTTAGCTAACGCGATCCGCAAACTTTCTCCGTTATGATTGAGCTTTATACCGCTTTGTAAAATTTCAAAAGCTTTGCGCGCATCACCTTTGCCGTAATAGAGCGCGGATAATTTTTGACGGGCGAGTTCATTTTCTGGGGTAAAGCGTAGCACTTCACTGTACGCATCCAGTGCCTCTTTGAGCTCATTGCTGTCCACGGCTTTATCAGCGCGGCTCATTGCTTTTACCGCCAGTTGCTCTGGCGTCAAATCCACTTGTTCAATCAAAACACTTGAGATTTCTTGGTCACTTTCAGCACCGAGCGTGACCGCACGGTTAGAATACAACGGCTTTTGATTGGCTAAGGCCGAATCCTGTTTAACCGTCACTGTGGGCGTTGCTGAATTTGACGTTTTTTTGTCTACTGCAACAACGGCAGTTTGGTAAACGGGACGGTGAACCGGAACAATTTTGGTGGTCGGAGAAACAAGCGCAGGCGAAGAGCTTCGCTCATCAACCTCTAACAACAGGCTCTCAGGTTCATTCACTATCGCTTGATTGGCCAGTGTCTGACTGACCACTGTTTGACTGACCACTGTTTGGCTGACCATAGTTTGGTCAACCGCAGCTTGGTTAACCGCAACTTGGTCAACCATAGCTTGCTGCTGTGACACCGCCCATCCACCGACTGCTAAGCTGGCAGCAAACCCGGCTACCATCCACAACCAAGCGCGGCTGCGTTTTACTTTCGCAACTTGCGCTGGTTGCAAGTTCACCACTGATTGGCGTTGCGCTTGTGCCAGTTTTGATAGTGCATCGTTCATTGCACTCATGATTAACTCCATCCCCACATAAAAGGGCGTTTAAACTTAGGCTTACAGGTATCAAACGTATCGTGAATCGCTGTAAATAGGTGCTGATTGCGAATCGTGCTGTCGTTTTGCGTAAAAGCCAGCAACAGAGCTTTGTGACACACTTGGTTAATCAAACGAGGGGTGCCATAACTGGCTCGCCACAACGCTTTTTTCTGTTCAAGATTAAACAGTTGCGCATCGCCTCCGGCTTTGCTCAAGCGGTTCTCGATATAAGCGACTGTTTCATCTAAAGAGAGCGGCCGCAGATAAGCGCTAAAAGTAATTCGTTGGCGAAATTGGCGCAGATGGTGCTGCGCTAAACGCTCATCGAGCTCTGGTTGGCCGATCAACACCAGTTGCAACAACTTTGTGTATTCTGTTTCTAAATTGCCGAATAAACGCAGCACTTCCAATGCATCGTCTGGTAACGCTTGTGCTTCATCAACAATCGCGACTACTCGTTTCCCCTGCTGCTTTAGCACAATCAATTGTTGCTGAATACGATCAACAATATCCGCATTATCTTGCTTACTAAGGCCTAGTTCGCTGGCGACAGCTTGGCGAAGTTCTCGACCATTAAGCGCTGGGTTGGGTAAGTAAATCAGTGCAATATGATCATGTAAATGATTGATCAACATACGACACACCATGGTTTTTCCGGTTCCGACTTCTCCGGTTATCTTGATCACCCCTTCGCCTAAATCAATGGCAGCACTCACTGTCTGAATCGCCTCGTAATGTGGCGCTAAGCCTAAAAACAGTGATGTATTAGGCGTGAGATGAAAAGGCAGTTGCTCAAAACCAAAGTGCTCAAGATACATGATGTTTATTCTTCGTCTGGGAACCACTCCTGTAGTAGTTCACGCGAGCGTTCGAGCTCTTTTTGCCACGTATTAACACCCACAACCGTTGGTTTCAGCAAAATCACCAATTCGGTTTTTTCAGTCAGCTCAGAGGTGTTACGAAACAGATACCCTAAACCGGGTAAATCCCCCAAAAAAGGGACTTTAGATACTTGATTGGAGGTGTTGGATTTCATTAATCCACCAATCACCACCACGTCACCATCTTGTGCGCGGATCACCGAGTCTGATTCACGGATCGTACTGCGCGCTAATGGCAACACAATTTGGTTGCCTGCATATTCAATTTGTTTCGTCTGCTCGTCGACTTCAATCACAGCGGGGTGCACGTGCAATAGCACATTGCCTTGGTCATCAATTTGTGGCGTCACGTCAAGCGAGATACCCGAGAAAAAAGGCGTTAGTTGGATATCTGGTGCAACATTGGAGTTATCGCCATTACCAACCACACCCGTTACGTCAGTGACATAGTATTCATCGGTGCCGACTTTGATCACCGCTTTTTGGTTGTTAGCAGCGGTAACTCTTGGGCTGGATAGGACATTCAAATCACCCTGAGTTCCCATAAAATTAAGCACCGCTTCAAAACTACCATCTGAAATGGTGACATTGGTTTGGCCTTGCAGCAGAGTGCCAATCGCATCCATCCCCGGCAGTAACGAAGCCGCACTACCGACCTTATTAATCACAACATCACCATTGCCAAAGGACATATTTGACCAATTGATCCCTTGCTGGTAACCATCGCTCAAGGTGACTTCTAAAATTTTTGCTTCAAGGATCACTTGTCGCTGTAGACGTTGCTGAGAAATGCCAAGGAAGTTACGCACTTCGCGAATTTCATCTGGGTAGGCTCGAACAGTGATTACGCTCGCTTGTGGCGTGACAACAACGCCTTGACCTTTGCCCGAGCCAATCAGCTGTGCAACGGCTTTTTCAAGCTGCGGCCAGAAATCGCTTTCACTGGTGGTTTCAATTTCCGTTCCACCTTTAGAATTACTGGATGAGTTACTCGAATTGGAATTAGTACTGGAATTTGAGCTAGAACTACTCGAGGAACTAGAACCGGTATCCGTATTAGTGATCGTACCGGTGGTGATGGAAGTTAAAGAACGGCCCGTACGTTTAAGTTGTAAATAATCGACCGGGATAGTCACCGTACGCAGGCCTGACGGGTAAACCTGAATCACTTTACCCTTTTTAATAATTTCATAGCCATACATGTCACGAACGACGGCCAATACATCATCCAAAGTCACGTCAGTTAGATTTACCGTTACACTTCCAGTAACTTCAGGGTGGATGGCGGCACTAAACTCAGTCCCTTTCACTAAACTGGCAAAAAATACCCTTGCATCCACATTATCAGCTTGGATACGAAAGCGTTTAACCGTTTCTTGACTGCGCGCTGTGATTCCCTCAATGTCAGGCATCAAGTCAGCTTCTACGGAGGCCGGTAGAACGGCTAGATTTCGGCTGTTGGCTTCATTAATCGCCTGATTCAAAGACTGTTTCATCTCAACTGGATCGCGATGTCCCATAGAACAGCCCATTAAGGATACGATGACTACGCCTAATACGATTTTACGCATACGATTTCTATACCTTACTGCTTGATGTCCAGAGAAAAGAGGCTTAAATCCCACATCTTTCCTCTGCGAGAAAGGGTCACTTGCTGTGGCTCAATGGCTTCTACTGTGTAGCCCAATAGCGACTCTCCGATGCCAACCACTTGATCGTTAAGCACTGCCACACAAGGTATGGTTTGTTGGCATACAATACTTTGCAACCTAGGTAGCGGGTAACTCTCTATCTTATTGACAGGTGATGCGCTCTCACTCGCCCAACCTAATGGCGCGGTAGGATCTTGCGCTGCCCAACTACTGCATACAAAACACATCAACAGCAGTGAAAAAACGGATCTAACCACCAATAAACTCCTGTCTAATGCCTAATGTGTACACTTCCATAATGACTCTGGCTTGGGGGTAATTTTCTACCTTGTATTGGAAATGACGCCAATAATACTTCATCGGTAAACTTTCTAAATTGGTCAAATAATTCAATATCGCGAAGTAATTACCGGTGAACTCCAATCTCACAGGATGAACATAATAGCCTGAATATTCAGATGATTGGTTGTTATTTGCAATCGGCTCTGCTGCCAATGACTCCATGGAGACCAACGTCAACTCTGGGCTGGTTGCCAACACACTTTCAAGCAATTGCGCCATCTTCGCGGGTGTAATCAGTGAATCAACCAATGCTGCCAGCTCAAGCGAGAGAGTTTGGCTCTGCGTCATTAACTGTTTGAATTCTAGATTAATCTCTTGATTAGGATCTTTATTAAGCTTAGCAGTCAATAACAGAATTTCACCTTGCATTCGCTGGTTCATCTGCTCAACAGACTGAAGCTGTAACCGATTAGCCGCCACCGATTTCATCGCAGGTTCGAGTAACAAGCTAAACAAGAGCAGTGTAATCACCACTAAGCCACACAGGGCGATCAACATTTTTTCACGCGAACTGATGGCTAAGAATTTGTTGCTGATGCTCTGCCAATTCATTGGCTATCCTCCGCTTTAGTTTTAAGCTCAAAGATGAGAATGCCTTGCTCATTGCGCGCAATTTTTAACTTTTCAAAACCACGTCCCACTAGGTTCAGTTCGCTTTTAAACTGACTTAACCAGTTTGGAATATCTTTCGCCTCTCTGGCTAAGCCTTGCAAATCGAGCTGCTCATGTTGAATGGTAATGGTCGTTAATGAAATATCATCACGGCTGAGTGTGGCGAGCGAACGCATGACTCCTGAGTAACCGACCTGTTGTGATTGATCAAACTCATTAATCGAATCCAATGTGGCTTGTTTGCCCTTAATTTGCTGCTTCAAACGCTCAATCGCCGCCATTTTTTCAACCGATGGCTTATGCTTATCAACTTTCTGTTTGGTCGTTTCTAATTCAGCAGCAAGGACTTTATTTTGCGCTTGTTTAGCTTGTAGCTGCTGTTGCAATTGACTATTTTGCCATTGATAACTGGCATAGGCCAATAGCATCACTAAAGCGACAATGCCCCAAATCGCGCAGACCATGGACAGTGAAAAATACTCTTTCTTCGGCTTAAGATGCGCCGGGTATAAATTGAGCATTGAATCGTCAATGCGAGTCACTTGCTCCACCAGCAGATGCGCCGAACTCGGTAACCGCTCATCAAGCAGGGAAACTTTGACATTTAGGCGTTCATTTAATGCATCGACCAACTCTTGCTGCGCTTCTTCATCACACAGCACTTTTAGCTGATGTAATGAGGCCCCTTTAAGCTGCGAGGAAAGGTAATCGATCGAACGTTGCAGTTCTAACGCTAAGCCATCGAGCTGTAAAACCGAGCTGGCGACACCAGTAATGGGAGAGACAACACCTCTCATTGTGCGTTGAAAACAGCATTTTTGGTCCACAAATGCGTCAAACTTAAAACTGCTGTTTTTACTGCGCTGTAGCAGCAAAAAATGCTCAAGATCACCGGCACTTCTCGCCCACACTTCATCTTCGGGAATGACTTTGCCTAACTCTAAACCCATCGCACTCAGTTGCGACGCCACTTCCAATACCGTGCGTTTTGAGACCACGTAGGCTTGAATTTTATTATCTGCGGGTAACGGAAAAGCATCAGCGATGATGTCAGTGACTTTCTCTGTCACCAGATCTTTCAATAAAAATGGCAGGGCGACTGACCACTCTTCTTTGGGTAACTGCGGTTTTTCTATTTGATAAGTTTGATAAAAATGAGCATGGAGGACAAGGTTAATTACCGTACCCTTGATGTTGAGCGGTTTGAGTGCGTGAAAGAGTACCTGTTGCCACGTTGCACCATCAAGCGGGATCTCTGTCGGCAAAGTCGCATCATCCAAAGCCGAGAAATAGAGAGCATCAGGTCTTACGACAACGAACAATTGCCGCAACGTCGCTTTAGATGGTTTTAATTTATCAATCAGTGACTGAAGATTCATATAGGTTCGCTTTTATTTTTTACGCCAACGATTTCTTCGCCCTAAGGTCACGCTAGGGCTAATTATTTTCTCAGGTAACAAAGGCTGTTCTTCTTCAAACAGTCGGCCTTGCCCACCATGAATGCCTAGGTTTTTTAGCGTTTGCCACTCTTGCTCTGTTTCGACACCGACCGCAATAACTTGAGTCTGAGTACCGCCACAAGCACCGATCATGCTACGTACAAACAGCTGATTTTCATGCCGTTGGTCTATTTTCTTCATCAAACTGCGGTGTAACTTAAGGAAATCAATCTTAAGATCTTTTATGTAGTGAGTGCTGACAATCGTTCTGCCAGCCTGCCCTACGATTACCTTAGCACCGAGGCCGGAGATCATCTTAATAACGGGGCGCATATAATCGAGATGTTGCACTAACCGACCTTCAGGAAACTCAAAGGAGAGCTGCGATCGGCTACTCGAGGTCAGTTGCAGCAATTCATGTCGAAACCACTTAAAATACTGCTTATCGGCGAATGGGACGACATGCAAGTTCACTGACACATTGACCTTAACTTCAGAGCTTTTAAGCAAACGAACGACTTTAAGCAATACGGCTCGATCCATCACCATTTCATAACCTACAGTTTCTAAAGCAGAATGAAAGCGAGAGGCTTTTATAACACCTTGTTCTGGATCATCAATACGCGCAAACAACTCATCGTGCAGCCATACTAAATCATTCGTCTTTTCAAGCAAATAGCAAGGTTGACGGAATAAAATTATTTTCTCAGGCGTCAGCACCTGATCAAACAAAGTTCGCCAACGCACACTGCCCCGTTCCTCTTGGAAAAAAGTACTCTTTTTAAAGCGGCTCCACGTATTCACTCGCTGTAACTGAGCACTTTTTAAGGCCGTTTCTGCCTCATCCAACACTCGACCACGCCGCTCGCCTTCGCTGTACATACTGATACCTATATGGCACCAGTTTTCTTTATCGAGCGGCTCTGGAGGCGATATGCGCGCTAAAAGCTTCAAACATTGTGTAGCAATAGAAGCGACCTCTTTTACCCCTTGGTGCGGCACAAAAATGGCAAAATCGGTATCGTAATAGCGAGATAAAATAACATCCGGGTAACGCTGTATGACGTTAGAGATGTTCTCCCCGACTTCCACAACGAGATCATCCGCTGCTTTTTTATCATTTTCTTCGCACAGAGAATCCCAATCATCGATACGCACTAACAAAACGCCACCACGCGCGCCATTCTCTAACAAGGCTGATTCCAATTTGCTATCAAAAAGGACACGGTTGGCCGTACCCGTCAACTTATCTAAGAAGGTTTGGGTCCGGATAAAAGTATCAAAGCGGCTACGCTCTTGACGAGCATCTTGCAGCTCATCAATCAGGACATCAAGCGCCTCACTCGCCGTATAAGGCCACTCGCGGTGATCACCTTTGGCGTACTGCTCCACTCGACCGGCGAGAATCATTCGCCCTCGCTCCTCCAACAATTCAGATCCAAGCAATTGCTCTTTAAGCCACTTTACCCCACGAATCAAACAAAACACGATGAGACCAACTGCCAACGTAATAGACCACATGGCACCCAATGAGTAGTTATAACTGAGATAGGGCGGAACGGCTTTAAAGCTGATGCTGTAGCCTGGATTACGTTCAAGGATAATATCAATATGGTACAAACGGGCAGGGTCGACTTTGGACGAGGTATCTTTAAAACGGTAAATAACGCCAGCTGGTGAAGAGAGCTGCATTTCAACAATGCTACTGGCTTGCAACATTTTGGGCATCCAACGTTGCAATGAATAAGCGGCATCAGGATCTTCTATTTCTTTATCGACTACCTCCACAATTCCTGCTAGGTAGTGATTGAGATATTCTTGTCCAAGCCGTTGAAAAGACAATGTTCCACCAATAAACAAAATGAACATTGCACTGGTTACGATGAGCGTAACAAAAGCTACTAACCGAGTACTCAGTTTCAGTGTTGGTGTATACCGCATGAATGCTGAATTCCTTTTCAACGTAAACTTTGTCGATCACTAAGCTGTGCTGACAAATAAGAAAATGCTAATAGTGATAACTATATAAAAAAGCCGCGGTTTTCGCGGCTTTTTTCGACATTCGAACGTTTAGAATGGGATGTCGTCATCAAAATCCATTGGTGGTTCATTATACTGAGGTTGAGCCTGTTGAGGAGCTGACTGCTGTTGCTGTGGTTGCTTTTGCATCGCAGGCTGCTGAGGTTGCCCCCATCCGCCACCTTGTTGCTGTTGTTGTGGCATTCCACCTTGCGCTGGAGCACCACCTTGAGCACGGCCACCCAACATTTGCATCACACCATTAAAACCTTGTACGACAACTTCGGTGGTATAACGATCTTGTCCGCTTTGATCTTGCCACTTACGAGTTTGTAGCTGACCTTCAATGTACACTTGTGAACCTTTACGTAAGTATTCACCAGCCACTTCGGCTAATTTGCCAAACAGCGCAACACGGTGCCATTCGGTTTTTTCGCGTTGCTCACCAGTTGCTTTATCACGCCATGAATCTGACGTTGCAATGGTGATATTTGCCACAGCAGCGCCACCAGGCATATAACGAATTTCTGGGTCGTTACCTAGGTTACCCACTAAAATAACTTTATTTACTCCACGGCTTGCCATGTTTTGCTCCGTCTTCCATCATGAGTGTTCTTTAAATAGCTGACTAGGATACCACGCTTTATGCGAGGCACAAATCTTCACAGAAATAGTTGTCAAAATTCATCTCACAATCTTGCTCAATTTCCTATTTTTTAGAACCGCCACCTCTAATTTAAGGATGACAAAACACTCAGTTACCTTACTATATGAAACTAAGCGCAATTTTATTTATCTCGTTGGCTTTATAACCTAATTTCCGTCATTTTCTAGACAGTTGTCTAACATTCTCGTCAACAGGAAGTGACCATGAGAAAAACAAACTATACCCGCACCATTTACTTTCTTTGCTTAGATAAAGAGCAAGAGCACCCTTATATTGACCATTTAACCGATCGGCTTGGACTGCCCATTCCAAAAATTGAGCCTGAAATCCTGCGCCAAACGTATTGTCCAGATAAACACAAAATATTGATGATTGACCATGCCGATTATGCGCTACTGCAGCAACGCTTGGGAAACTGCCCATTAAGCAGTCAGCATCATGAAACGATCCTTATCAATGTGTTGCAAAGATTAACCACGAATGACTTATTAACCTTTGGCCATTTAAAGGGGCTATTTTATAAAAATGACACCCTAGATAAAATTGCATTTGGGCTTGGTGAAATCATTAACGGACAAAATTGGCTACCCAGACACGCTGTAAGCCAGTTACTGCACTACTATCGCTACGCGTTTGAATCCCACACTGCTCAAGTGATTACAGACTTAACCGCCCGCGAAATACAGATCCTCCGCTGCTTACAAACTGGCGCATCGAATAACCAAATGTCGGAAGATTTATTCATCAGTGAATTCACGGTCAAATCACATCTCTACCAAATATTCAAAAAGCTATCGGTCAAAAATAGGGTCCAAGCGATTGCGTGGGCCAATCAAAATATTCTGTCTTAATTATGTGCTTTCACGCAGAATTTAACTGAGTTCACCGCTTTAGTGGTGATAGCGTTTCATAAAGCATGATAAGGTTGCGCCATCAATTAACAATTCAAATAAAAATAAGGTTATAGCATGATCAAAAAATGCCTATTCCCAGCCGCTGGCTACGGTACACGTTTTCTTCCAGCGACCAAATCAATGCCTAAAGAGATGATGCCAGTCGTCAATAAACCCTTGATCGAATATGGTGTTGAAGAGGCGATTCAAGCTGGAATGACCGGGATGTGTATTGTGACTGGGCGTGGAAAACACTCGATCATGGATCACTTCGATAAAAACTATGAGCTAGAGCATCAAATTAGTGGCACCAACAAAGAAGAGCTACTGGTTGATATTCGTGAAATCATTGATACCGCCAACTTCACCTACATTCGTCAACGTGAAATGAAAGGTTTAGGCCATGCGATTTTAACGGGTCGAGAGTTAGTCGGCGATGAACCTTTTGCGGTGGTGCTGGCCGATGACTTATGTGTCAATCAAGAAAAAGGGGTTTTGGCACAAATGGTCGCTCTGTATAAACAGTTCCGCTGCTCAATTGTTGCCGTTCAAGAAGTGCCTGAAAATGAAACACATAAATACGGTGTTATTTCCGGTGAAATGATCAAAGACGATCTGTTCCGAGTGGATGACATGGTTGAAAAACCAGAACCAGGCACCGCACCAAGCAATTTAGCCATCATTGGTCGCTACATTTTAACCCCAGATATTTTTGATCTGATTGAGCAAACAGAGCCGGGTAAAGGTGGCGAAATTCAAATTACCGACGCGCTACTCAAACAAGCGCAATCAGGCTGTGTATTGGCGTATAAATTCAAAGGCCAACGCTTTGACTGTGGTAGCGTAGAAGGCTATATCGAAGCCACTAACTACTGCTTTGAAAACATGTACAAAAAGAACGAACAAAAAGTCGCGTTGGATAAACATTCGACTCATAAAGCTTAAGTAACCGAATGCGTTAGTCACCTAATGCCTTAGTAACCTAGCGCCTCCCCAATAAAAACCACGGCAAGTCCCGTGGTTTTTATTTACTGTTTTTTTATCCAGTACCTATTTGCACAAAACTCACACTATGCAATACTTGCTTAACTTGTGTTACATAGAGCCTAGATGATGGACAAAATTGAAGTTAGGGGCGCTCGAACCCACAACCTGAAAAATATCAACCTGACCATTCCACGCGATAAACTAACGGTGATTACAGGGCTATCAGGCTCGGGGAAGTCGTCTCTCGCCTTTGATACACTCTACGCAGAGGGCCAACGCCGCTATGTTGAATCGCTGTCTGCCTATGCACGCCAATTTTTATCTTTGATGGAAAAACCGGATGTTGACCATATTGAAGGTCTTTCACCGGCTATCTCTATTGAACAAAAATCAACCTCGCATAACCCTCGTTCTACGGTTGGCACCATTACCGAAGTTTATGACTACTTGCGTCTGCTTTATGCGCGAGTCGGTGAGCCGCGCTGCCCTGAGCACAAAGTGCCACTTCGCGCCCAAACCATCAGCCAGATGGTTGATAAAGTATTGGAGTTAGCTGAAGGTTCAAAACTGATGCTGCTTGCACCGATTGTGAAAGAGCGCAAAGGTGAACACGTTAAAACGCTGGAAAACTTGGCCGCGCAAGGTTTTATCCGTGCCCGCATTGATGGTGAAACGTGCGATCTGACTGATCCACCAACCCTTGAGCTGCACAAAAAGCACACCATTGAAGTGGTGGTTGATCGCTTTAAAGTTCGTCCTGACCTACAGCAGCGCCTAGCCGAATCCTTTGAGACAGCGCTCGAGTTGTCAGGCGGTATTGCTGTGGTTACTGATATGGATGGTGAAGGCGAACAGATTGTATTCTCAGCCAATTTTGCTTGTCCACACTGTGGCTACAGTATGCAGGAGTTAGAGCCTCGGCTGTTCTCATTTAATAACCCAGCGGGCGCATGCCACACCTGTGATGGTTTAGGCGTACAACAATATTTTGACCCTGAACGCGTTATCCAAGATAGCCAACTCAGCCTCGCGCAAGGAGCGATTCGTGGCTGGGATCAGAAAAATTACTACTACTTCCAGATGCTCACGTCACTCGCTGCGCATTATGATTTTGATTTACACACCCCATTTAACAAACTGCCTAAAAAGGTTCAGGAAATCATCTTGAAAGGCTCGGGGAAAACTGAGATTGAGTTTAACTACATTAATGACCGTGGTGATATTCGGGTTAAACGCCATCCGTTTGAAGGCATTCTCAATACACTTGAACGGCGTTATCGCGATACAGAATCTAACTCTGTCCGTGAAGATTTGGTGAAATACATCTCGACTAAGCCTTGTATCAGTTGTAATGGCACCCGTTTACGCATCGAAGCTCGCAACGTATTTATCAATGACACCGCGCTCCCGGAAGTGGTGGAACTGAGCATTGCCGATGCCTTGCAATTTTTTCAATCTCTTGATTTAGAAGGCCAACGAGCACAAATTGCTGAAAAAGTAATGAAAGAGATCAATGACCGTTTGCATTTCCTCGTCAACGTTGGGTTGAATTATCTCAACCTTTCTCGGAGTGCTGAAACCCTGTCAGGAGGCGAAGCACAACGGATTCGCTTAGCGAGCCAAATTGGCGCTGGACTCGTTGGGGTAATGTACGTCTTAGATGAGCCATCGATTGGGCTCCACCAGCGTGATAACGAACGGCTATTAAAAACGCTCACGCATTTGCGCGATCTAGGCAACACGGTATTGGTTGTAGAGCATGACGAAGACGCAATTCGTATGGCCGATCATGTAATTGATATTGGCCCTGGCGCTGGTGTGCATGGTGGACAAGTCGTCGCAGAAGGGAATGTGAATGACATAATTTCCAACCCTAATTCGCTCACAGGACAGTACCTGAGCGGCACGAAAAAAATTGCGATTCCTACCGTGCGTACCCCGAGAGATCCCAAGAAAACGGTGGAGCTTATCGGCGCGTCGGGTAACAACCTCAAGACGGTTGATTTATCAATTCCTGTTGGCTTATTTAGCTGCGTAACCGGAGTTTCAGGCTCCGGTAAATCAACCTTAATTAATGACACCTTTTTTAAAATTGCTCATACGGCCTTAAATGGAGCCACCACAGCAACGCCTGCTCCATATCAAAAAATCAAAGGGTTAGAGCATTTTGATAAGGTCATCGACATTGACCAGAGCCCGATAGGCCGAACTCCCCGCTCAAACCCGGCCACCTATACGGGCATTTTCACACCGATCCGTGAGCTATTCTCAGGCACTCAAGAGTCTCGCTCTCGAGGCTATAAGCCGGGTCGTTTTAGCTTTAACGTACGCGGTGGACGCTGCGAAGCATGCCAAGGTGATGGTGTGATTAAGGTTGAAATGCACTTTTTACCCGATGTTTACGTGCCATGCGATGTGTGTAAGGGCAAACGCTATAATCGTGAAACATTGGAAGTCCGCTACAAAGGCAAAGCGATTGATGAAGTGTTGGAGATGACCGTCGAAGATGCTTACGCTTTTTTTGAGCCCGTACCGATGATCGCTCGCAAACTCAAGACTTTGATTGACGTGGGTTTATCCTACATACGCCTCGGACAAGCGGCGACGACATTGTCAGGGGGCGAAGCTCAACGCGTCAAACTGGCTCGTGAACTATCAAAGCGCGATACAGGAAAAACCTTGTACATTTTGGATGAGCCAACGACTGGCTTACACTTCCATGATATCCAACAGCTCTTGACCGTACTGCATCGCCTACGCGACCACGGCAATACCGTGGTGGTGATTGAACACAACTTAGATGTGATTAAAACCGCAGACTGGGTGATCGACTTAGGGCCAGAAGGTGGACAAGGCGGCGGCGAAATCATTGCTCAAGGAACGCCCGAAGATGTGGCGCAGATCGAAGGTTCACACACAGCACGCTTTCTTAAACCTATGTTGAAATAGAAAAAAACGGTAAAGTAAAGAAACCAGCAAGTGGTTGCTGGTTTCTTTTAATTGGAACGCGAGACCTATGGCAACATTGCATCTAAGCGGTACACAACTTGAAGCACAAACACCCGCCATCCCCTTAAACAAACCCTTTTTGCTTTCGATTGGCATTCTCTATTTACTGGCAATGCATTTTTTTATGCCCAACCCTGGTGGCTCAGGTCTGGCTTTATCTTTTAATCCAACCACTTGGCTTGCCCTTAGTTTTACGCTCTCATTAGGTCTGTATCAACTCGCATCTAACCGTAGGTTACGCTATTCCAAACTGACCATCGGTCTTTTCATCAGCTGTAGCATCATGACGATTCCGCTGCTTTATACGAATGCTCAAATTGAGTCGTCGCTGAGTCGAATGTTAGGACTATGGACTGGGCTGCTTTTTTTTGTATTGCTGCAACAATTTCGTTTTAGTAACAAACATAAGCAGCGATTACTCTGGTTTATCGTACTCGCGGTATTGATTGAAACTCTATTTGGTCTGTACCAATACTTTTTGCTTTCACCCGATAATATTTTTGGCTACAACACCCTCATCAACCGCCCTTACGGCATTTTTCAGCAACCGAATGTGATGGCAAGCTTTCTCGCGACAGGGCTGGTTATGTCCGGCTATTTACTGGCTCGTCAACCGAAAAAGTACAATCAGCATGTTAGCGAAGTGAGCCTACTTTATGTCACTCCACTGCTCACTGCACCGTTGCTGGTGATATTAGCCTCGCGCACTGGCTGGATTGGCGCGGTACTCGGCACGCTTTTTGTTCTGCCTTACCTATTTAAATTTTCGACGCCTAAACGGTTTTGGGGATGGAGCGCTGCAACGCTATTGGGTATTGCTTTAGGGTTTGTCGCTGTCTATTCCCAAGGCTCGGGCGATTTTCTAGAGAATAAGGCTGATTTAGAGAGCCCTCGTCGTTATACCTTTCCTCAAACCATCGATATGGTCATAGAAAAACCCTTCACGGGTTATGGCTATGGCAAGTTTGAATCTGAATATTTGCTTTATACCGCAAGGCAACACCAATTAAACCCTAGCTACCAACCGGGGTTGGCGTCGATGGATCATCCTCATAATGAATTACTATTCTGGGCGGTGGAAGGCGGTTTGTTACCTGTGCTAGGGATCACACTGGCCATGCTTTTCGTGCTCATGCGGATGTATTCGGCAAAGAAAGGGACTAGGCTTGCGATGTTCGCCCTTTTCATTCCTATCGTGTTGCACAGCCAACTCGAATACCCATTTTACCATTCTGCCATTCATTGGATAACCTTCATTATTCTGCTTTTTTGGGTTGATCAACGCGTGGCTAAATACCGTTCGGCCCCTTTTGGCCTTATCAGTAAATCCCTGTTTCGAGTATTGAGTTTAGTAGTGCCGATTTTGACTGGCTTTTATATGCTCAGCGCACTGCACAGTAATTACGTGCTTACCCAATTTGAGGAATCTCAACCCAAGAACCCGGATATCCTACAAAGGGTGACGAACCCTGTGGTTTGGAAAGACCGTTTTGATTGGGATGTCTACAGCACTTACCTCAACATTGGCCTGTATAATCAAGATCCTAAATTGATTACGCCATACATCGACTGGTCATTGGCCATCATAAAACATAAACCGCGTCCTGCTTTTTACAATAATCTGATCTTGGCTTACCAAGGTATTGGTGACGAAAGCCGCGCCGAGCAAATTCGCTCCGAAGCCGCATTTTTGTTCCCCAATATGGATTTCAGTGAGGTGCAGTATAGCCCGCCAACCAGTTCGGCTGATCGTTCGTCTACCTATTAAATCGAGCATATGAGCCTTATTCATAAAAAAAGCTTTCCCAAAAATAGAGAAAGCTTTTGACCGTTGGGCTTATTTCACACTCCAACCAGTAGATCTCACTGCCAGATGAGTGGCTTACGTCACTGGTGGAAAATCCAACACCATGGTAGCAACGCTGAAATAGATGATCACCCCGATAGAATCCGCAATGGTCGTGATCAACGGAGCACTGGCTGACGCAGGATCGAGCTTAAACTTATTCAGAATGAACGGAAGGAGCATTCCAACAACACAACCAATAATCACCACAATTTGCATCGTTACCGCAACGACAAAAGCGATATCACTGCCGCCTCGCCAAAAACCCAATAAAGAAACAGCAATGGCCATTGTTGCCCCTAATAACGCCGCAATCCCTAACTCTCGCACCAACATGGATAGCCAATCTTTCATCACCACTTCACCAGTGGCTAAGGCTCGAACCATCAACGTTGCTGACTGGGATCCTGCATTACCGCCGCTATCAATCAACAGTGGTAAGAAGAAGACCAAGGCGACATAGGTTTGAATCGTCTCCTCAAAGTACGCAATTCCGGCACCAGAAAAAAGGTTACCAAAGACTAACAACACCAGCCAAAACACACGTTTCTTGTACATTAGCCATACGCTGGCTTCTTTAAGGTTACCGGTAAAACCAACCGCAGCGACTTTATGAAAATCCATATCCGCTTGCTGCTCGGCCACGTCCATCGCATCGTCATAAGTCACAATACCGACCAAACGAAATTGATCATCAAAAACAGGCACCGCAAGTAAATCGTATTTACTGATGGCTTGCGCTGCACACTCTTGATCTTCATCGGCTCGAACAAACACTGTCTCTTTGGTCATGATGTCAGAGACAAGCGAGGTCGGTTGTGCCAGCACTAAATCCTTAAGCGAAAGTGTACCAAGTAAGCGATTCTGTTTATCAATCACATACGCTTGATAGATGGTTTCCCTCTCGTTGGCCATTTCACGTAAACGCGCAATCGCCTGCTGCACATCATCATCGGCGTTTAACGTCGCATAATCTGTCGTCATGATAGAGCCGACCGAGCCTTGAGGGTAGGCTGCAAGTTGTTGTACATCTTGCCGCTCTTGTTGATCCAGTAGAGCAAGTAGCGGCGGTTGGCGCGTCTCATCCAAGTGAGCATATAAGTCAGCCCTTTCATCATGGGGCATAACTTGAAGCACTTTCGCAAGCGCTTCGAGCGGCATTCTCTCCACCACTTTTTCTCTGATAGGCTCAGAAAAATACCCCAATAGCGCCGCTTGACGAGCGATTGGCATCAATTGTACCAGCTCAAAGACATCCTCTTCGCTCAAGGTCTGATTAGCCAACTGCTCCGCGAAGACTTGAGCAATATCAGCGATGGGATACTGTTCCATTAATTGATTTAAGTTTAATGGGTCACGATTAAAATTAATCGCAGCGAGTTCTA
>NZ_CAWNHY010000244.1:0-69520 GCF_963874335.1 Vibrio sp. V10_P2A27P122
GTATTATGAATACTGACTAGTTCTTCCCAAGTTTTAGGCGGTGTTGGTAACAGATCTTTATTGTAAATAAGAGAAGGGGCCTCAATAGCAAGAGGATAGCCAACCAATTTTCCATTAACGGTAACGGCATCCCAACTGAAATCGACCAACTTTTCTTTAAATTGCTTACTTGGTTTGATTTCGTGAAGCAAGCCTGCTTCTGCATAGCCACCGAATCTATCGTGTGCCCAAAAAATAATATCAGGACCACTGCCAGTTGCAGCGTGCTGTTGGAATTTCGCTTCAAGCGATTCTGGATGCTGAACAATGATTTTAATTCCAGTATCTTGTTCAAATTGTTGGCCTATTTGCGCTAAGCCATCATAACTTTTATCACCGTTAATCCAAATGGTGATTTCACCTTCTTGCATCGCCATCAGTGGTGCCGCCATTAAAGTGGCCAGTGTACAGATAGACAGATTCTTAATTGAATTTTTCATCACTATTTCCTGTTTTACCTAGGCCCGAAGCGAATATGGTACGCATGAGTCCTTGAGTGTAAGTTCTGTTGAAAATATAACGGCTTTTGCTTGCAATAAGAAATAGATGAAAGTGAGTTTGATATAGATTCTATCAATATCATTGCTCTAATATTGATAGAATGTAACTACGGTAGATAACACGGTGAGTTTTTCTACTTTCAAAAGTGTGAACCAAAACAAAAACTATTGTTGTAATGCCCGCTTTGTGTGCCGGAAGCCTATGTTATCAAGGCTTTAGTCCACACTGATCTTCAATAATTTGTTTAGTAGGGTGTTAGCCTTCATAAGGAAGAGGTATACTTCGTTAGTATTTCAATAAAACTGGTAATTTTTGGGTCAGCTATGCCTTGTTTAATATAAATTCCTACATTACCTTTTTTCTTTTTGTTGATGGTTAATGTTGCAATATTTCTTCTGGCCATCCAATGGCACATTTTATCGCTATATGGCATTACAGCGTTAGCCATCTCTAATATATCTATGCTAGCAAATAAAGAATCGACATCATAGATGGCTCTTTTACTCTCTCTTTGTTCCGTATATTGTTTAGCCAGTGATGCATGTTCAGCCAACATTGTACGATGTCGAGAATGATCCGGCGTGACGCGGATGAGAGGGTATTGGGCTTGTTCAATCAGAAGTTCATCATCACTTTTTTTTGTATTCAATATCGGATGGCTTGAACATACAAAAAATGCTTCTTGGTCTCGGAACAAAGGTTGGAAATGGACTTTACACCTTTCGTGTAGATCTTGAATTTCATGGCCAATAAAGAGGTCAATATCTCCCTGCACCAAGTGATGGATCAAAGAAAGGTTATTGCCAAATTCCAAATGTATTGAACAATTAGGGGTGTTTTTTTGATATAGGCATACCGTATCGCGAACAAATAATTCCCACCACGCTTCCCCAGTGCCAAGCTTTAATTTTCCTTGATGTCTCTGTTGCATATCGGTGAACTGATGTAACAGTTGTTGCTGCTTTTCTTGTTGCTCCTGCACATACTCCCTAAATAGTTTGCCATAAGCGCTGAGCTCTACACCTTTTGAGCGGCGAATAAATAGCTCAACTCCAAGTTCATGTTCAAGCTTTTTAATTGCTGTGGTGAGAGATGGTTGACTGATATGCAGTTTCTCTGCGGCTTGCTTAATATTATTTTCAATCGCAACCATCAAAAAATATCGAAGGGATTTATCCATGCTGTTTTATCTTGTCTTCTGCTTATTGCTATCATGTTTGGCATAAATCACATTTTAGGTGATGTTTTTTTAATCTCTTTGCATGCAGAGAGGCCTAACTATAGTGATTTTTCTTATGATATAGGTATTGGCTATATCATATGGGGAATGTTCTATTGTTACTTTGCGTCAGCTCTCATTATGATGAGCAATAAATTAATTTACAAAAAGGCAATATCATGGAACCCAAATGGTGGCATAGCGCTGTGGTATACCAAATATACCCGCGCAGTTTTTACGATTCTAATCACGATGGTATCGGCGATTTAAATGGCATTATTAGTAAGCTTGATTACCTTGCAGAGTTAGGCATTAACGTTATTTGGCTATCTCCTGTTTATCAATCTCCAATGGATGATAACGGTTATGATATTTCTGACTACCAAGCAATAGCTCAAGAGTTTGGTTCCATGGAAGATATGCAGCGTTTACTGAGCGAAGCACAAAAACGCAATATTAAGATAGTGATGGATCTTGTCGTTAATCACACATCGGATGAACACCAATGGTTTTTACAAGCTAAGCAATCACGAGACAATCCGTATCGAGATTACTACATTTGGCGGGATGCAAAACCGGATGGCAGTGTACCGGATGATACAGGGTCAATTTTTGGTGGCAGTGCTTGGCACTGGGATGAGCAAACGCAGCAATATTACTTCCACCTTTTTTCTAAACGTCAGCCAGATCTGAATTGGGAAAACCCTAAAGTGCAGCAAGAAGTGCACAGCATGATGAACTGGTGGATTGAACAGGGCATTGGTGGTTTTCGATTAGATGTTATTGATTTAATTGGCAAAGAAATTGATAAGGGCATTACTGGTAATGGCCCGCGCTTGCATCCGTTATTACAGCAAATGAATGCCGCCACCTTTGGTAATCAAGATCTGCTGACCGTGGGAGAAACTTGGGGAGCCACACCAGACATTGCAAAACTGTACAGTGCGCCGAGTCGTCGTGAGTTATCGATGGTTTTCCAATTTGAACACATCACTTTGACGTGGGAGCAGGGTGACAAATGGAGCCCTATTCCGTTAGATCTTAAGCAGTTTAAACAGGTATTAACCAAGTGGCAGATTGAGCTTGCCGATCAGGGTTGGAATTCATTATTTTGGAATAATCATGACCTACCACGCGCTGTATCTAAGTATGGTGATGACAAACGCTACCGAGTTGAATCTGCGAAAATGTTGGCAACGAGCTTACACTTTCTGAAAGGCACGCCTTATATTTATCAAGGCGAAGAGATTGGTATGACGAATGTGGCCTTCGATTCGCTCGCTCAATACCGAGATATCGAGACGTTAAATTTTTATCGTGTGAAGACAGAATCGGGCGTTTCTCATCAGCATATGCTGGATGCTATTCATCAAAACAGCCGCGATAATGCTCGAACGCCAATGCAATGGTCAGCGGATAAACACGGCGGATTTACTCAAGGTTCTCCATGGATAGAGGCGAATCCTAACTACCTAAAAGTCAATGTTGAACAAGCGCTCGCTGATAAACAATCGATTTACCATCACTATAAAAAGTTAATTGCACTGCGTAAAAAACACCTGTCCATCGTCTATGGATCGTTCACGCCTTTATTTGAAGAACATGACCAAGTGTTTGGCTATGTGCGTGAGTACCAAGGTGAGCAAATTGTCGTGGTCAGTAATTTTTCATCGGCCACGGTTTGTTTAACAATACCCGAAAAGTTTCAATTGAGAGCGGTGGAGTGTTTGAGCTCTAATTATCAAGAGATTGAAAAATTAGAAGAAAACCTAGTACTCGAGCCTTATCAATCCATCGCGGTTTTGATGAGAGAGTAAAGTGAGTGGCTCATTTTTGATCTGGAATGAACGCAGCGATTTGGCTGCGTTTTTTCATTCATTGACCCAAATCGGAATCTATTCCTCAATTAGTGTGATTGTGCGTAACACTCTTGAAAAGAGTACGGTACTATCTTAGTGCTAAGGCTATGTGGCTTAATTAATCCACGAGCATTAGATATCACGAGCATTAGATATAGAGTGGCCTCTCTGTTTTGGATGAACGAATTTGACTGTTTCGTATGCTTTAAATGGTTCGAGACAGAATGAATGTGGTCAGACTTTTTCAAAGATTGAGAAAAATGGTCGATAATGAAGTTAATCAGCTAAATAAGATTTGAATCAATGAGCACTATTGGGATTGCCATAGGCGCAACCGGGTTATCACTTATCCTCATCTTCGTGTGGATGTTTTCGCTCTCTTTGCGCAAAAAACGCTTAGAGGAAGAGAGAAAAGAGAGAGAAATCGCTTATCGCAAAGCGATAGAAAAATCACGAGAACAAGAAAGACAAGATCGCTTGTTTAAGGCTGAAACAGGCCATGTGCCGACGATTTTGTATTTAGCGAAAGAAGCCGAACGAACCAACCTCAAAGAGGCGATGTACTGGTATGACAAAGCGGCAAATTATGACAATGTTACGGGAATGTATGGTGTTGTTCGGATTTGCCAAAAGTTTCGAGATGATCTGATTTTGCGGGAAAAAGAGAAGTTTTGGCAGACTTGTATTGCAGGAATTGAAGGTAACTTAACCGCAAAGTATGAAACTGGCATGGCCTATATTCATGGCCGTGGCGTGGAAGCGAATACTGCGAAAGGAGTCTCGTTAGTACAAGAGGCTGCGGAAGCGAATTTGCTCGACGCTGTGATTTTCATGGGGGATTGGTGTGTTTCACACGACAATATCGCGCCATCACCAGCGGATTCAACATTTTGGTATTCCAAAGCCGCGAAGCTAAATAGCCCGATAGGACAGATGAAACTAGGCTTGAATTACCTTAAGGGTGTTGGTGTCGCAATGGACCACAGTAAAGCTTGTTATTGGTTAGAGCGAGCTTCTGAAAAAGGTCATGTAGAGGCGATGTATCACGCAGGAGAAGCTTGGATAGATAAAGGTTCAAATGGCAATGCTATTGCTTATATTTGGTTATTTTTATCGGCTCATTTTGGTTTTGAACCGGCAAAGGTGCTAAGAGATCAAGTGGGCTCACGTATCGGTGTCGATTCTGTTGTGGGGTTGCAATCGTTGGCCAAACCACTCATGAAGAAAATCGGCGCGGGTACTGTAAGTAAACACTCAATTATTAAGGCGCTGAACAAGCTCTACAAACGTGGGATCCCTATCCCAGAGAAAGGGGAGTTACCTGATGAAGACGATCTCTCATTGAGCGTAGTGGCGGATGCCTCCGAAGAGCGTTTGTCATCCAGTCCATCTGATGATCATGAGGTTCTAACGCGATTAGATTTCTCCAATACTTCAATGGACAGGTAATGCTGATAGATAAAGTGGCTAAGCACTGTAAATAAAAAATCTCTGAAATAAAAATCCCCAGCGAATCGGCTGGGGATTTTTGTTGGTATCGGTTTTAGTGTATCGATTGATTATGCTGATTTATTGTGCTCAGCTTGGCAAACCGCAGCGGTGAAGACAACATCTGTGGAGCTGTTGAGCGCGGTTTCGGCTGAATCTTGAATCACGCCTATGATAAAGCCAACGGCAACAACCTGCATTGCTACGTCATTTGAAATGCCAAATAGCCCACATGCGAGCGGGATCAGCAGCAGTGAACCACCGGCCACACCGGATGCGCCACATGCAGAAACAGCAGCAACGATGCTCAGTAGCAAAGCTGTCATCAGGTCAATTTCAATACCTACTGTGTTTACTGCCGCTAGGGTGAGAACCGTGATAGTAATGGCGGCACCAGCCATATTAATGGTCGCGCCGAGTGGGATCGAGACTGAATAAGTATCTTCATCCAGTTTTAGTTTCTCACACAATGCCATGTTTACTGGGATATTGGCGGCGCTTGAACGTGTGAAAAATGCGGTGACACCACTTTCACGCAAGCACTGGAACACCAATGGATACGGGTTTTGGCGAGTTTTCGCGTACACAATGATTGGGTTGACAACTAATGCGATGATCAACATGGCACTGAGCAATACGAATAAAAGATTGGCATAACCAGCCAAAGATTCAAAGCCAGTCGTGGCAAACGTGGATGCAACCAAGCCGAAAATACCAAACGGTGCTAGGCGAATAATAAAACGCACAATTTGTGAAACGCCGTGGCTTAAATCTTCAAATACGGCTTTAGTTGTTGCTGAGGCATGGTGTAAAGCTAAGCCCAACCCAACAGCCCATGCCAGAATGCCAATATAGTTTGCACTCATTAGAGCATTGACTGGGTTATCAACCAGCTTAAACAACAGGGTATTAAGCACTTCAGCGATGCCTTGAGGAGGCGTTGCACCTTCTGCCCCCGCAACCAATGTTAAGGTTGTAGGGAAGATAAAGCTCAATACAACGGCAGTAAGAGCGGCGGTGAAGGTTCCAAAAAGGTAAAGCACCACGATTGGGCGCATATAAGTGTGTTGGTTTTTCTTTTGGTTTGCGATGGACGCGGCGACCAAAATAAACACGAGGATCGGCGCTACGGCTTTAAGTGCGCCAACGAAAAGGTCGCCAAGTAGGCCGACGCTTTTCGCATCATCGGGTGAAAGGGTTGCTAATATCCCACCGAGAACGATACCGGCGAGTATTTGCAGAACCAAATTGCCACGCGCAAAACGGGCGAAAATATTGTTGCTTTGCATAGTTATCCCTGCAATAAATCGAATTACATCCTGCATGACCTAAATACTACGAAGCCATAGCATCGGTTATGGTAGACAAATAGAGTTATAGTGACATCAGTGAACTCCACTGAAGGGGGTAATGATATCTACGCGGGATATTGTGTCTAGAATTAATTGATAATCAGCACAAATAATTAATCAATGTGTGGAAATGCAATCGATTTTGAGTGAAATGTAAATAATATGTAGCATTTGTGGTGGTGGAATGATAAGCCTCTCGTCGGGATGTCTCGCTCTCGCCATTAGACTGGTCAATGAGCGTTTAGTGCGATGATAAAAGAGGGTAAGCCAACATCGCTCACCCTCTTCTTTTTAATGGTGTGCCATACCACTCATCACTTTTTTTACTGGTGCAGTAATGGTTTGCTGCTCACCATTGGCAAAGGTCAGTTGTACGTCAATCTTTTCACCTTCAACCAATGGTTTCTTCAAATCAAAAAGCATGATGTGCAAGCCGCCCGGTTTGAGTTCGACGTGCCCTTTGGCCGGAATTTTAAATTCAGTGACTTGACGCATTTTCATCACATCTCCTTCGGTGATTACATCATGCAACTCAACTTTCCCTGCCACATCGGTGTTGGCCGATACAATGAAACGGTCCGTTTCACCTTTATTCATGATTTGAGAAAATACTGCGCTGGTGGTGGCGGTTGGTGCGGTAGCACGTGCGTAAGGGTGATGTACCATTATATCTGTGTTCGCAAAAGCTAGTGGGCTAAGGGCAAGGCTTGCTAAAAAAAGAGCATTGAGCTTCATGTTATTTTCCTTGTGATGACGTCATTATTGTTTTGATGGCTTCAACAATGGGAGCCGGTGAAAGCGTGTGTGGGACTTTAGTGATTAATGTTCCATCTGGTTGTAAAAAGTAGAAGTAGGAGCTGTGATCTAATGTGTATTTCAGTTCAGATCCCTTTAATTCGGTTTTGCGGAAAATGACGCCATACTGATGCGCTAGTGGTGTTGTAATGTCTAAAGGAGCAGAAAGTCCCTCGATCATAGGGTGGAAATATTGGGCGTATTGATGAGAAGCATCAGCAGCGTCACGCTCTGGATCGAGAGAGATAAATAAAGGGCGCAGCTTTGCTTTGGTTACATCATCCAGTTGATTGAGTGCACCTGCTAACATAGCCAGAGATGTTGGGCAGACATCTGGGCAGCGTGTAAAGCCGAAGTAAACAACACGTATGCGTTCATCTTTAGTATCGAAAATAGAGATGGGTTGATTTGCTTTGCCAAATAAAATTACTTCAGAAGATGAGCTATTACCGCTCTCTAAATCCATACTTTGCTGCGTATCAAAATAGGTTTTTATACCAAAGCCTAATACAAACGCAACCACCAATGCCAGAGACCAATTTTTACTCATCTTTCCATCCTTATTGCCGGAAATACTTGGGTACGACCATCAGAGAGTTCGCCAATCCATGTCATTTTTTCAGTCGTGCAAACTGGGAGTACAATCTGTGCTGTGTAGAGCCCGTCTTCCTGCGGCGTCAGTACATATTTAGCGGTGCCCATCTCCATCTCTAGCCCATTGAGTGTGAGTGTGAGTTTACTTGCATTGGCTTGTGGCCATTCAACGGTCAGAGTGTTAGCCACCAAAGGTTGAGATTTATCGTGTGCCAATGTCATGACAACATCTCCTTGTCGACAAGGGGCACTCGACAACTGGCAATATCGATTAATATCTGGAGAAGAGTGTGCTGAAGAGAGCCAATTGAAAATATCGCTGCTAAAGTAACCCGCTAGCAGGGCTAGAACAAAGACGCCGATTTTGATTGCGTTGTGCATGGGGACAATCCAAGCGGTTATAAAACGCGAATGTTATCACAGCTATCTTTTTTCAGTGGTGACGAATGGATAAAATGTGCAACAAATCAATATAGTAAAGGTGAGTTTCCCCACCTTTTCTCATTCATGCTATGCGGTGTGATTTACACATCGTGATGTTTTGCATATTGCTCCAAGCCAAGCACGAGGGCAACAGCGCAAAGCATCAATAAAATGGCTACCAGCAGTTGCGAAGGCTGTGAAGTGATGGACTCAAATTCCAATGGAGAAAGGTTTCGCTGTAGTAAAGGAACGAGCTCGCCGTGAGAATTGGTTCGCCAAGTGAGCGTTTCTTTCCAAGGCCAGATTTTGGGTAAGGTGCCGATCATTAATCCCGTAAGAAAAATTAAGGTCAAATCTCTAAATTGTTTGAGTAACCAAGACAATACGTGAGAAAAACTCAGTAAACCACCGATACATCCGAGTAAAAAGAGTGCCAAAATATCGGCTTGCATCTCTTTCACCGCGCCCAGTACCGGTGCGTACATACCAATCAGCAACAGGATAAAACTTCCAGAAATTCCCGGTAGAATCATGGCGCAGATGGCAATAGCACCGGCTAGAACTGTGTTCAGCGCTGTTGGTTCCATCTGCATTGGGTTAAGTACCGTAATACTGTAAGCAAACGCAATTCCCAGCAAAGCGAAGAGCAACCGAGAAAGTTTGAACTGCTCAATTTGTTTCACAATATGGAACACCGAAACCAGAATTAAACCGAAGAAGAATGACCAAATGGGAATAGGATGCGTGGCTAACAGCCAAGAAATGAGTTTAGCCAAAGAGAGGATACTGGTGAATATTCCCCCAAACAGTGCGAGCAAGAAGAAGCCATTAATATGTTGAAATGCAGCGGCTAACCCATCTCGTTTGACTATGCGCAATAAACTCGGGTTAATCCTACGAATGCTTTCAAGCAAAGTGTCATAGATACCAGTGATGAATGCAATGGTTCCACCCGAAACACCCGGCACAACATCGGCGGCGCCCATGGCCATCCCTTTTAAAAACGTACTGAAATAGTTCATTGAATCTGCATGATTAAGTGTATGTGCCGGAAGTATATAATGAAATAACTAAGAAATGCTTGTACAAAAGATGAGTGAGTGGTGCTGGCTTAAGGTGAAAAAGCGCAGAAAGTTAGTTTGTTTTATAGCAACTGGGTGAGTATTGTTTTGCATTCGTTTCGCATAATGCAATTTGCGTAATGCGAAAAAGTACTACATTTTGATGAATTAATGCGATGCATAGCTAAAAAGCAGACCTTTTTTAGTTGGCACACTTCATGCATAATACTATTCGACCCTTCTTAAAGCCGAGGGTCACCTAGCCAACTGACGTTGTTAGTGAATGAATTTGTTCACACTATATATAAGCCAATCGCATCATTGCGGTTGGCTCTTTTTTTGTCTGTTAGGTATGATACGCCTCCTCGCTCGTCTAATGAGAGTTTGCAAATGACAATCAAAAGCCGTGAGCGAAGATGTTTTTCGAGCAAAACCAGTTAGGCCATACGTTCGTAAAACCCATCAAATAAACATCGTATATCATTGAAAATAAACAATATCCATAAGGATGATCCGTATCGATCAATCGTATTTTTTTCGAGTTTATCAAGCATTTCTTTGATGATCTCCAAACTCATTAAGGAAGATGAGTGAAGCAGTAATAAGAGGTTATATGCACCATTTAATTTCAATTGGGCCCCTTGAGTCTTTCTTAATCGCTATTAGCGTGCTTTTTTTAGGTCACTTTATTAACGCAAAACTGCCTATCTTGGAAAAATTCAACATTCCTGAGCCTATCGTCGGTGGCTTAATTGTCGCTTTCGCGATCACTCTTCTACATTTTTACGGCTTAGATTTAGAGTTCTCATTGCCGTTGCAGAATATTTTTATGCTGATGTTTTTCAGCACCGTAGGCCTTGCGGCCAATTACACTCAACTGGTTAAGGGTGGAGCAAAAGTCTTTCTTTTCCTCGCTGTTGCCTCGTTTTATATCATCATCCAAAATGGCGTCGGTGTATCGTTAGCGACGGCTCTTGGTCTTGACCCACTGATGGGGTTGATCGCCGGTTCTATTACCCTCTCGGGTGGACACGGTACGGGAGCGGCGTGGGCTCAAACATTCAACGACAATTATGGGCTTAGCAATACGCTAGAAATTGCCATGGCCTCAGCGACCTTTGGTTTGATCATTGGTGGGATTATCGGTAGCCCAGTTGCCCAAAAACTCATTAATAAAAACGGGTTTGAATCTGAGTATGGACGAGGAACCAAAACGCACGATAAGTTCCCAGAGCTGGTTACGTACAATGAATATGAAGAAGATAAAGTCACCGCTAAGAAAGTGATCGAGGGTTTGTTCATCCTTCTTATTTGTGTCACTGGTGCTAAATATTTAGAACAGTGGGTAAGTGCATTTGAAATCAAATGGTTGATGATCCCCGATTTTGTCTATGCGCTTTTCATCGGTGTGTTCATTACCAATATACTGGAATTGACGAAAGTTCATAAAATTGATGCTGAAACCGTTGACATCTTAGGCACCGTTTCTCTATCGCTATTTCTTGCAATGGCACTCATGAGTTTAAAGTTATGGAATATTTTTGACTTGGCTGTCCCATTTCTGGTGATTTTAGCGGTGCAATCGGTCGTGTTGGGTATTTTTGCTTATTTTGTGACATTTAAAGTCATGGGATCAAATTATGACGCTGCTGTGATCGCTGGTGGGCACTGCGGTTTTGGTCTTGGAGCAACCCCAACCGCTGTGATGAATATGGGCTCATTGGTGACACGATATGGGCCATCACCACAAGCGTTTATGGTAGTGCCTATCGTAGGTGCATTCTTTGTGGATATCGTGAATTTGGTTATCTTGCAGGGATATATTTCTTTTCTAGGTTAAAAACAATGCAGTTAAAAGCAATGTAAAAAGTAAAAACGCCCTGACTTAACTTGTTTAACAGGGCGTTTTTATTACTTCAACGTCAATTTGGTGCCATCAAACTTCAGTTGACCTAATAAACTTTTCGCATTTTTGACACCTTCTTCATCAAACTGCACTCCGTAACGAGCATAGTGCAGTGAGCGTTGCAAGTTACAAACTTTACCCATCAAAGGCGCAAAGAATTGGCTGCTGCGAGGATCAGTAAATAATTCGAGACTAATCTTATCACCCACTTGGAAAGTGCGCCCAAGAGGAGGTGTGACAAAACGACAGCCACTTTTGGAGAGATCTCTTACCTCACAATCCGACTTATGCGTTCCTACCGTTGCTTTTCCTGCTAGATTCACATCGTAACGAGCTTCTTTGCGCAGTTGGGTCACTTGCATGCTGTTGGGAATAGATAACATGGCGAGCGGTATAGGCTCTTGCAATACATGTAACAATTGGCTACGAAAATGGATTAAAGCTCCTTCGCCACGTGGTGAAATAGCTCTGATATTCATCCAAAAACCTTCTTGGAAGAAAAAAGAGAGATCATCTGCGGAAATTTTAGGAATTTCTACAAGGAGATGGGAATGAGAGTAGGTACCGATAAATGACGTTTTACACTGGAATTTCGTACCAACGGGAGTGGTTATACTTAAGG
Source organism: Vibrio sp. V10_P2A27P122 (assembly GCF_963874335.1). Taxonomy (NCBI): domain Bacteria; kingdom Pseudomonadati; phylum Pseudomonadota; class Gammaproteobacteria; order Vibrionales; family Vibrionaceae; genus Vibrio; species Vibrio sp. V10_P2A27P122. The sequence goes on from NZ_CAWNHY010000244.1 coordinate 11,860, forward strand.
TTAGTTCGCTACTGTGTTCAACCATAGATAACGCATCAGTACTATTAAGTGTCGATAGGGTTTTATTACGTTCGGTTGAACGGTTTGGGTTCTGTTCATCTTTCAGCACTGCCGACTGCGATTCCATCTTAATTTTCTCCGTGATGCAGTAGCTGCATTTTATTCTAATTTTTGTAATAGTTTAAATTCTAGGGGTAGATGTTGGAAGATTCAATTCTGAGAATATCAATTTATTTGATTTATATATCAATTAGGACGTTACCATGATTCATGAAGTGCAACATGATATACAAAATTGTCAATATAAAGTACATCTTGAGGGAAATCTATTCGCAACTGTGACATACCAACAACAGGATGAAGTGTTGTTTATTACTTCGACTCGCGTACCGGATGAACTTCAGGGTAAAGGATACGGGAAAATAATGATGGAGAGTGTATTACCGCAAATTGAAGCGCAAGGTTACACCATCAAACCTGTCTGTAGTTATGTTGTGCATTATTTAAATCGACACAGTGAATGGCAGCATTTATTGCATCGAGAGTCGTAGCATACAAACCCATTAGCTCGGTGCTGTGTTTACTTTTAATGTGACCGCGACCAGTGCATGGTCAGTACTAAAGTTATCGAGCTCATAGCTCGGGTTGATCAGATGTTGATCAAGCACAGTATAGTGGCTGATATAGCTTTTCATTGGCTGGGTAAAAGGCGCGAAGTCTGCGGAAAGGAGAATATAGTCGAGTACAGATCCCGTGGCTCTGGCGTAATGAGTGGCTTTACGAGGCTGCTCAACACTCTTGGTATGCAGATCCCAAGCATCGTAAAGCGCATAGCCAGCCAGCGGTTGCTGTGTATCTGGTCTGCGGTATAAGGCCTGTGATAGTAGTCCTTGAAACTCCTCGTGATGTAACGGTTTATTAAAATCGCCCATTAGCACACAAGGCCGCCCAGTTTGTTTTTGAGTATTGACGATATATTGGTGAGTCAGGTTTGCTTCAAAGCCTCGCTGAACAGTAGAGAGCCAGCGTCCTAGCGTTTCTTGTTGCCATTCATCGATCAGATGATGAGGTGCCGCAGGCGATTCTGCCGGACGTTGAGATTTAAAATGCACAATATAGACATCGATATCCCCGAGCATTGGCAGGCAAACCGTAGCGTGTAACGGTGTACGATTAAAGCAAAAAGGGGCAGCTTGGTTTGGTAGCGTGCCATGTACGGCGCTCACTTGGCGCAGAGAATAGCGAGAGGCAATCACCACAACCGGATGGCTGTAGATGTATCCATCTTTGACGATAGGTTCATCTACACAGGCCACATACGGGTAGCCTAAATCCATCATCTGGTTGCGCAGTTCATCAAAACTGAAAACTTCTTGAAAGCCAATGATATCGGCATCCAGCTGTTTGATCTTCTGGCTAAACCATTGCTTTTTTTTCTGCCACTCTGCTTGCGTGTAAATATTGTCGAACTGATAATATGCGTTCGGCGGAGCTAAATAATTGAATAAATTAATCGTTGCGAACGTAATCGTCATGTTAAATCCCAATATTTGTGTCTCGGTCGATCTTATACCCGAACGGTGTAATTTAGCAGTGCTAATCCCTAACCTTGTTTCCTGTTGTGATGAGCTCTCGCCTTTTAAGGCGACTTGAGTATATGATGCGCTGAAACATAGATAAGGATCTCTCATGTACCCTAAAGCCTCTCAAGGTTGGCGCACGCCACAAAATTTCCTATTGATTATCTCCATTATTGTGCCGATTGCATTTTCTAGTTGGATGGCACTGTTGAATAATTTCGTGATTGAAAAAGCGAATTTCGATGGTTCAGACATTGGCTTATTACAAAGTGTACGAGAAATCCCCGGATTTTTAGCCTTCACCGCCGTATTCGTTTTACTGTTCATTCGAGAGCAGCGATTTATCCTGATCTCATTAGGTATGTTGACGTTAGGAACCGCGATGACGGGTTTTTTCCCTTCTTTAACCGGGTTACTGCTCACGACATTATTGATGTCGACTGGGTTTCACTACTTTGAAACGCTTAAACAATCCTTGTCTTTGCAGTGGTTAAATAAAGATGAAGCGCCAGAAATGCTTGGCAAACTCATTTCGGTTGGAGCACTTGCATCACTGATCACCTACGGTGCTTTGTGGGTAATGTTAGAAGTGTTTCAGCTCGATTTTAAATGGGTCTATGTCATTTCTGGCGGTGCTGGTTTTGTGCTGGTGTTGATCATTGCCTTTGCCTTTCCTGAATTTAAAGCGGAAGTGCCACAAAATAAAAAGCTCGTGCTACGCAAACGTTATTGGCTGTATTACGCCTTGACCTTCATGAGTGGTGCGCGTAGGCAAATTTTCACTGTTTTCGCTGGTTTCCTTATGGTAGAGAAATTTGGCTATTCAGCGGCCGATATTACCTTACTGTTTTTGATCAACTATTTGTTCAACTTTTTGTTTGCTAAACGTATTGGTAAGTTCATTGGTGTAGTCGGCGAGCGTAAAGCGCTACTGTTTGAATACACGGGGTTGATTGTTGTTTTTGTTGGGTACGGTCTTGTGCAAAACGCACATTGGGCGGCGGCACTTTATGTGGTTGACCACCTCTTTTTTGCCTTGGCCTTGGCGATTAAAACTTATTTTCAGAAAATTGCAGATCCTGCGGACATGGCGTCTACAGCGGGAGTTTCTTTTACCATTAACCATATTGCGGCCGTGTTCATCCCCGCCACGTTTGGTTTAATTTGGCTTATCTCTCCGGCGAGCGTCTTTTACATTGGAGCGGTAATGGCACTTGTTTCGCTGCTTTTATCACTCAATATTCCAATTAAACCCGAAGCGGGTAATGAAGTTAGAATTCTGCGTTGGAGCGACAGGTAGCAAAAGGGTCGTTTACGACCCTTCGGAAAGTTACTCAGTGCACACTTGGTTGCGGCCATTCGCTTTCGCGCGATATAAGGCTTTGTCGGCGCGGTAGAATGTGCGTTGTGTATTTTCACCATCTCGATGCAAGGTTATACCGATACTGACGGTTAAGCCGCGCTCACCTAGAATATCGTGCCAACCAAATTGGAATATGCGTTCTCGATAGTTTTCGGCATGCATTTCAGCTTGGTCGAGCGAGCAATCTTCTAAAATCACCAGAAACTCTTCTCCACCAAAACGGACACAGGAGGAGCCTCGGAATTTAAAGTAGTTTTTCAACTCACGTGAAACATTGACTATCGCTTTGTCACCAACCAAGTGACTAAGTTCATCATTAATCGATTTAAAATGGTCAATATCAATGACTAGAAATGCAAATAGCTTCTCATGAAGCAGTAGGTCTTTCAGCTTTACATCTAACCAGCGGCGGTTGTGTAAGGTGGTGAGTGGGTCAGTGAAGACATCCTGTTGAAGTTGGGCCACGGCATTCTTTTGATGTTCGGTGGTTTCTTTGAGCTCGCGATTTTCAATCTCAGATAAGATCAATTTCAATTGCAATTCAAAGCGCGATAAGCGACGCAGTTGATTAGCCCCCAGCTCACTAATCGGGATGTTTTTCATCAGATCAGTTTCAATTCGAAAGCCCTTTTTTTCATAAATCAGGGCGGCTTGATAAAGGCCTTGGCGCTCGCACACGGCACTGAATGCTCGATACAGCTGCTTGGCCATCGTGGGTGACGTGTATCGTTGCAGGCGTTTGTCTGTACTGGCCAGCATCATATTGGCAATATGACTTTTGCCTATTTTAGCAAGGCAGTTGGCCGTTTCAATTCGAATCATATTCGATAGCCAGGTGGAATTCATATTCCCAGCACTGTACTGAACACTAGAGAGCGTAATGAGCGCTTTATCGACTTGATCCTGATGAAGATAAAGTTGAGCTTGATAGAGTGAAATTTGCCCGGTAAGAATTTTATCGCTGACCAAAATACTCAGCTCTTCACACTCTTTAATTAGGTCGGTGGCGGCGGAGATTCGGTGCAGTTGAATGTAACACGATAGCATGTAAAGTTTATAACGCAGGCGTAATGAGCGGCTGGTGATTGCGTGATCAATACTATCAATTTTTTGATAGTAACGAAGGGCTCGGCTGTGCTCGCCATAAGCATCACACAGGTTACCCATGCCAATGACGGCTAGTACATATTCGTCAATGTAACCTGTGTCGACGGCAATATTAGAAGCGGACACATATTCGTTGAGCGCCGCGGCAAATTCACCGCTTTCCATTAGGCGATCGCTTAAACTGTTTTTCACAGACAAAATAATTTCGGCGTCCTTAGGCAATTCAAGTAATGCTAAGGCGTGACGAAGCTCCTCTATGCTAGCGGACGACTGATGCAGTTCTGAACGATACTCTGCACTGATGATGTAGCTAAGTGCTTTTTCTTTTGATGTTGAGGCTATATGTTGTCGGACGTGATTCCAGAAAATGATGGCCTCTTCTCCGGAAACGGAGGTGGCATCCAAACCCGTATCTTTAATCTTACTGAGCAGTACTTCCATGCGACCATTCCTGAGGTTGACTGTCTTCCAGTTGTTCTAATGTGAATGGGAAACTCAAAATGTCTTGGAACATCACTTGAGGTAGCGACCCCGTTAATCCTTTTCTTTCCCAGGGGTATATTTCAATCATCTTAGCCAATACATGGAAGACGTGCAGCGCTGCATCGCCTTTATCGGCAAGAAGCAGCGCTAAGCGTTCGCTACTTAAACGAGAAACGAGATCTTTTTGGTTACAGAGCGAGTGGGCAATCTCGGTACATACATCGAGGTACTTTGAGTCGTTATGTTGGATGACAATGACGGCGTGATTAGAATGCTTCAACTCGGTCTTGAACAGCATGAGTTGTTCCCACCAATAAGTCTCTGAAACCACATTGGAGAGATGTTTCTCTGGGTCGTATTCGTGTTGACCACGAATACGGTTAATGAGTTTACGTGCTCGTTGCTCAAGTTGTCGCTTAGAGGCTCTTGCTTTATCAAGGCCAATGCGCGCCGTTTGTTCTCGAAGCATCTCAACCGTAAATTGGCGATATTTCTTAAATGAGGCTAAAGAAGCTTTAAAATCACCACGCTGCTCTGCGACTAGGGATTGTTGGTAGCAAATTTGTGAAAGTAGCTCACCTTTATCAAATGAAGCAGCAGAGGCTTCAGCAAGAAGCAACAGCTCAGTTGCTTTCTTGGAGTCTTTTCTCAGCAGTTCCAAACGAGCTCGACTAATGAATGAGTGGGCCTTCATCCACACAAGATTATGCTCCACGGCAAGTTCGAGTGCTTTGGTGGTTGCCGCTTCCGCATCTTCGATTCGTTCAAGCCCGAGCAGTGCTAAGCCGCGAAAATCCCAAACCTCGGCTTGCCAAGTTTTATCGGGATGATCCTGTAGCGCTTCTTCTGCACCATCGAGCACCGTGAGCATATCGATGTATTGGTTAAGTAGATAGAGATCCCATGCCCACAGAATACGGGCTTTGCCTTCTAACCAATGGATACGGGCATTATTAGCGACTTTAACGGCTAGCTCGTGTGTTGAACATGAAAGTTGATATTCGTTAGTAATACGCCAAACATTACCCAGACCAATGAGGCACTCTATCTGGATATCAACTTCATCAACCAGAGCTGATTGTTCTAAGGCATTTATCCAATATTGTTGGGCGGTATAATATTTTGCCTGACCCCAAAGTTGCAGCGCGTGAATATGCAGAATTTCGGGAAGGCAGTCATCAGTATCGAGGGTATTTTGAGTGGATAAGGCTTCTTTAATGTATTTTAAACCCACGCGGTAGTCCATTAGACACCAAGCGCAGCGAGATAAAATGATCAAACATTGAATCGCCCCTTCTGGGAAAAAGATCTGCTGTGCTCTCAATAAACACTGCTCCGCGACGATCGACACCTTCTCCGGCTCAGTTTCAATACGGGCTCTAAGCTGTTCTATTTCAATTTCAAGAAGGTATTGGCTTTTATCCAAACGGGCTGTTCCTCAAAAGTAAGAAGCCTAAGTCACCGATTCATTATATGAAGCCAACGTTAAAGCGCACTATTTACTTTCCCAAAAGTGGGTGCATTGGTTATTCATTACCACAATAATCTGCGCTACTTCACAATCCACAGTCTAAATATAACCTAAAAATCTAAGAGAGTAGTTCTTTCAATGTCAGTGGATGTTTAGTTAATTCCAAATTTTGGGCGGCGGTGAATCCATGTTTATCTTGGTAGCACAGATTGTGCCAAGCACGAAAAATATCCAGCATTGGTTGTAGGCCGCCAGGGCGAAGTTTACGCCTCGGTTCGTTGATAAAGCTTGCGAACAACAGTTGGAAGCGTTTTTGATAGAACTCTGTTTGCTTAATCGATGCTTTATCGAGCCAAGCTTCGGGTGTTGGATTGTCTCCTGCCAAATAGCAAACACCTTTGGCAGCCTGCGCCTGATTGGCAATAGCCCAGCGATCTCGCCACCATCCCATGTGAACAATGTCCGTTTTATTCACGGAATGTCCATTTTGCCATTGCGGATCTTCCTCAACGTACATCAAGTCAACATTCTTACGCTTGATTCGCGGCAAGCAGACGCTCAATGCGGCAGAACGTAAAACCGGATCTTGAGGCAGATAGATAGAAACTCGCTTATCTTCAAGGCACAAATCCAGCACGTGGAGGAAGTGAGCATAAGAGGTGTAAGGAGGGCGAATCAAGGCGCCTTTAGAAGGGTAATGAAAAGTGGTGAGGTTACCCATGGGGTCTTCAACATTACCGCGGGCTAAAATCGTTTGGTATTTCTGATCAATACGCTCGCGCAATAGCGGAGATGCGTCAGGAGTGGGTAGATTCGCTTCGGATGAATGTTCACGAGAAACAAAACGCGCGGGCGAGTGATAGGGGTTGTGATCAAGCTCGCCTGCAGGCTCTTCATTGGCGGAATAGTTTACGTGCTGACAGAGTATATAACCTGTTTTGGCTTCACCTGTTGCAAACCACAATACGCCGTTGTCGCTATGGGGCTGGAGCGGGATGTAATTGCAAGCCAGTTCATATTGGTTTGCATGATTCACCCAACGCGCATCAATCATGGCCAGTTTTCGCCGACAGCGACTGGCAATGTGCTCGACATGATCATAAAACGTTTTTGGGTTGATGGATAATTTACGGCAAATCTCTCGCACCGAATAACTCATGAAGAGTAGGCCGAGTAAGGTTTCTTGAAAAGCGAGTTTTTTGTTGGCTCCTGACCACTTATCAACAAAGGTACTCTGGCAAGCTTTGCAACGGTATCGCTGGCGATCGCCGCTGTAGCCAAAAGCGTGATAGAGGTGTTTGTGTGTATGAACAGATAAACCGAAATTTTGGCAATCATCACTGCGACAAGCGGGCAACCCGTCGCTGTGAAGCTGTCTTAAACGGTGTAATTCGTTTAACACTTCTCGGTTGTTAAGTAAGGGGGGGAAAGCTCCACATTCACGACAAACCATCGTTGGACGCTTCGGGTTTACGCGCTGCAGAACGTACCGTTCGGCTTCACTCAGTCCAAAGTTGTCACACGCCAATGTTTTACAAAAGTTGAGTTGTAAACCATCTGCGTCCTTGGGTAGTTGGTCGTTGGACACAATCGCCCCCTCGGGGTAATTTAAGGCTGCCAATTTGGGTGAGCAGCTGAGGTTTAAAAATTAGATACTAATCGCTGTTTCAAGCGCGACTTTCATCATGTCGTTAAAAGAGGTTTGGCGATCTTCAGAGCTTAATTTCTCACCGCGAATGATGTGGTCTGACACCGTAAGAATCGTCAATGCTTTTGCGCCTAGATCCGCTGCAACGCCATAAATACCGGCCGCTTCCATATCCACACCTAAGATGCCAAGCTTATTCATTTTTTCGAATAAATCACCTTCAGGTGTGTAGAACAGATCAGCGGAAAACACGTTGCCTACTTTCACGGGCACGTTTTGTGCGCGTGCTTGATTGACGGCCGTTTCAAGCAATCCGTAATCCGCAATCGCGGCAAAATCGTGGTTGTTAAAACGGATGCGGTTAACTTTGGAATCGGTTGAAGCACCCATACCAATAACGATATCCATTAGATTGACATCGTCACGAACTGCGCCACAGCTACCAATACGGATGATATTTTTTACACCGTATTCTGAAATCAACTCGTGAACATAAATCGAGCATGATGGAATGCCCATACCGTGGCCCATAACGGATACTTTTTTACCTTTATAAGTACCGGTATAACCGAACATACTGCGAACATCACAAACCTGTTTAGCATCATCTAAAAAAGTTTCAGCAATGTATTTTGCACGTAATGGATCGCCTGGCATTAGAACGGTTTCAGCGAAATCACCAACTTGCGCATTAATGTGTGGGGTTGCCATCGTTGTTACTCCAAAGTTTTCGAGTCAGCGATTTATCCGCAATAAGTGGATTAAATTACTAATTCTGTTGAATCTGATGTGTTTTGTTGAGGCAATACTAGCTAGACCTGACACTGTTCCTTGAGAGATTTGTCACAGAATGGAGGTTAATACCCTTTTCGTGGCTCATTGATAACTAAAAATGTTGAAAGTGGTAAGGCAATCGATTTGGGTAAACGTTTACCTTTTATGTGTACATAAATATATTTTGTATAAGGTGGTTGGAGTGTGCTATACATTATACAACAAATATTTTTGTATATGAGGCGGCGATGAGTAATCCAGAAATTCGTATCGGGATCAGTGCATGTGTGCTGGGAGAGCAAGTCCGTTTTGATTCTGGCCACAAAGCGAGTGACTTTGTGACCAAAGAGTTAACGAATTATTTCTCTTTCATACCCGTTTGCCCAGAGGTTGCGATTGGCTTAACCGTGCCAAGGCCTACCATTCGCCTGATCTCTCACGAAGAGCGTTTAGCGCTGGTTGAAACTAAAGATGAAACCAAAGATTACACGCAAGCCATGTTCGATTTCTCAGAACGAAAAGTTGATGAGCTCGAATTGATGAAATTGTGTGGTTATATCGTTTGTGCGAAATCCCCGACATGTGGCATGGAAAGAGTCAAAGTCTATAAGCATCAACGAGCAGACAAAGAGGGTGTTGGGCTTTATACCGCCACTTTGATGCGTAAAATGCCGTGGTTGCCTGTAGAGGAAGATGGCCGTTTGCATGATCCTGTGCTTCGCGAAAACTTCATTACGCGTGTCTACTGTTTACATGACTTTTATCAATCGATAGGTGACAACCCGACACCGGGCAAAGTAGTGGCCTTTCATTCACGTTACAAATTGACGCTAATGGCGCATCACCCGCAAGCGTATCGAGAACTCGGCCGTTTGGTGGCTGAAGTCAAGCAGCATCCGCCACAGTATTTTATTGAGCACTATCGCCAAGGGCTAATGGATGCGCTTAAACACAGAGCGAGCCGTAAAAATAACACCAATGTTTTGATGCACATTCAGGGTTATTTCAAACGAGCCTTAAACAAAGAGCAGAAAGTGGAGTTAGCGCAATTGATTGATGACTATCGAACTGGCGAGCTTCCTTTACTTGCGCCTATTACGTTGCTCAAACATTACATAAAAATGTATCCCGATGCTTATCTGCAGCAACAGCACTATTTATCGCCTTATCCACAAACGCTAAGGTTACGTTATGGACTATGAGAACCCACTGACTGAAAACATGATGACTGAAAAATTATACGCTATTCGAGACGTTGCCGAGATGACTGGAGTAAAGCCCGTTACCTTGCGTGCATGGCAGCGCCGCTATCACCTCGTTCAGCCACAGCGCACGGAAAAAGGGCATCGCCTTTATTCACAAGAGGATATTGCGACGATTCGCACTATTCAAGGTTGGCTGGCGAAAGGGGTTTCGATTGGCAAAGTGAGTGCATTGCTCAGTGGCAGTGAAAGCATCATTGATACTTTGGCAAATCATGGTTCAGAGCTTTTAGAGCAAGAACAATTGCTGCAAGCTTTAGTGGATCTCAATAAAGGCAAAGCGGAATCAACCATTGCTACAGTATTGAAAGAGTATCCGTTAGAGATTGTTGAGCAGCAGTTTGTCTTTCCTGTCATCGACACGTTAGAGCGGGTTAAAGGACCGTTGCGCAGTTTGCAAAAAGGGCTTTTTCAGGCACTGATGATAAGCAAGTTGAGCTCGATCATTGAAGCGGAAAACAAAGCGGCAACTAAAGGAAAATGTCTTTGCGTTAATCTTGATCCAACATCGAGCATACTGGCTTGGCTATGGTTCGTGGGAAAGGTGGAAGCTGGTTATAACCTCACTATCTTAGATGGTGTCGAAGATCTTACCGCTCTTGTTGATCATGATGCTTTAGCAAACTACCAACAGGTTGCGCTGTTTGCCAACCGAGCACTAACCGAGCAGCAAGTTCAAGCGTTACGGAAATTGCGTATCTCACTGGGAGATAAGCTTTCGTTGTCAGATGTGGTTGCTCGTCTGCACCATTCGTTAGATTAATCAGTAAGGATGTACAGTGAAATTACTCTGGCTGCGCCGAGATTTACGATCCGTTGATAATACGGCATTACATGCCGCCATTGATGGTGAAGAACCTGTTGTTGCCGTATTCATTGCAACGCCAGCACAGTGGCAAAAACACCATCTTGCTCCGATGCAGGCGGATCTTATTTATCGGCGTTTATTTGAGCTGCAACGTGAACTGCAAGCACTCAATATTGCTCTGCTGTATGAGGAAGTCGATGATTACGCTGATGCTGCGCAGCAGATTGCCACCATGGCTAAGCAGCTTAATGCCAGCGCAGTGTTGGTTAATCGCGAGTATGAAATCAATGAGTTGCAGCGTGATGAGATGGCGAGCCAGTTTTGCCTAGAGCGCCAGATCGAGTGGCGAGCATACGACGATAAGTGCATTATTGCCCCCGGTTTGGTCAAAAACAAGCAAGGTGATTATTTCAAAGTCTTTACGCCTTTTAAACGAGCGTGGTTATCACAAGCGGCTATTCCTCAAATTTTACCAACGCCTATTTCTGCACATTATAAACGCATAAAGGATCTTGAGCCGTTGCTGTGGAGCGAACACCGCTCGTTCAGCTATCCACGCATCAGCAGTGATCATTGGGTGGTCGAGTTCGATGCAATTCGCGCTAAATTACGTCAGTTTTGCCGTGATAAGGTACAGAATTACCACCAGCAGCGTGATTTTCCCGCGTTGGATTCGACCAGCGCACTGTCACCTTATCTCGCAATAGGGGCGCTTTCTGCGCGTCAATGTATGGCGCGTCTATACGCTGAATCGCAACATATTGGGTTGTCTGAAGGGGCGCAAACTTGGCTGAGCGAAATTATTTGGCGTGAATTCTATCAGCATCTGATCGGGTTCCGTCCTGATCTCTGTAAAGGAAAAGATTTTGCACCTTGGGGGAAACATGTCTCTTGGTGGGAGAACTCAACGGCCTTTGAACGTTGGCAGCAGGGTCAAACCGGGTTCCCTATTGTCGATGCGGCGATGCGCCAACTGAACAAAACGGGGTGGATGCATAACCGATTAAGGATGGTTGTGGCCAGTTTTCTAACCAAAGATCTGCATATCGATTGGCGACTCGGCGAACAATATTTTATGCAAACATTAGTGGATGGCGATTATGCATCGAACAATGGCGGTTGGCAGTGGTGCGCCTCAACAGGGTGTGATGGGCAACCTTATTTTCGAATTTTTAATCCTACCAGCCAAGGGGAACGTTTTGATCCGAAAGGTGATTTTATTCGTCAGTGGGTACCTGAATTGGCTTCGTTGCCAGATAAGTACATCCACATGCCTTGGAAATTCCCTGCCGTCAATTCCTTGTCATATCCCGCGCCAATGGTTGATCATAAAGTAGAAAGAGAGATAACCTTACAGCTCTATAAAGACGCCAAGGATACTTGATCACCATGCTACGCAAGCTACTCTCTTTGTGTTGTTGCTGGGGTGCGCTCAGTGTGAACGCGTTTGCCGCGACTTATGATTTTCCTGCCGAAGGCAGTAGCATGGTTGGCCGAACTCAATATCACGTGATTGAGCAGGGCGAAACCTTAGCGCAAATTGCAAAACAGTACGATGTTGGGTTTTTATCTTTGATGGCGGCTAACAAAGGAATTGACCCATTTTTGCCGCAGCAAGAGTTTGTGCTAACCATTCCGTCACAAATTATTTTACCGCGCGTGGCTTACGAAGGCATCGTCATCAACTTAGCGGAACTGCGGCTCTATTATTTTGAGCCTGAAAAACGCAAAGTGCATATTTTCCCCGTCGGTATTGGCCGTATTGGTCGTGACACGCCCGAAATGGAAACCACTATCAGCCAAAAACGGCCGAACCCAACTTGGACACCTCCTCAATCGATCCGCACTGAATATAAAGCGAAAGGTATTGAACTGCCTGCGGTGGTGCCCGCTGGGCCAGATAACCCGCTTGGTGAATACGCGCTTCGTCTCGCTTATGGTGCGGGTGATTATTTGATCCACGGTACCAACAAAGATTTTGGTATTGGTATGAGAGTCAGCTCTGGTTGTATTCGTATGGATCCCAAGGATATTGAATGGCTGTTTAAGCAGGTCCAGCGTGGCGAGAAAGTGAAAGTGATTGATGAGCCGATAAAATTAGCCTTAGAGCCAGATCGAAGCGTATTTCTTGAAGCTCATGAACCTTTGACGCGCAGTAACGGCAGTAAAAAAGAGTTACAGGTACCGCAAGAACTTCGCTGGTGGTTGGATGAATTTAACAAATCAGATGCGAAAGCGAGAGCGGTGATCTTGGCGCAAAATGGTGTGCCTGTCGAAGTTGTGGCTGCAGATTTTTCAACCTCATTGGAGTAATTAAAGAAGTTGATGAGTTCATTAATGGTGAACCATGTAATAGCAGCAATAAAAAAGGCTTGAATTAACAAGCCTTTTAAGCAATTTCAGCTATGGAATATAACGAAATTATTTCGTGTATGACTGAGCAATATTATCGATACGCTCGTTTGCACGAGCCGCTTCTTCTTGCGCAGCGGCAGCGGCATCAGCCGCTTGGCTTACTTTAGACGAAAGTGTCGATTGCTCGCTCTTAAGTGCAGAAATTTGATCACTGAGTTGGCTAACTTGGTTGCTTAGCTGATCCATTTTCGTCATTGCTGCGTCATCAGGGCCTGATGCGCAACCAGCAAGTAGAAGTACAGAAGAGGCTGCAGCTGCAATTAACATCTTATTCATTATTGAACTCCTTGTTTGTAAGATTATTATCAATGACGCCCTATTATACTTTTCCTACTTGAAGCTACAGCGGTGCTGTTTACCTGCAACGTCAAGTTGTTTGGGTATACGCTTGTTTGGAAATCATCATATAGTGACGAACTCAATTGTAGACACTATTCTAGCGTTCACCCAGTAGCCGAACGTCAAAATAATCCAAGAATTTCAATTTATGCTCATTTACTCCGCTATGTCTCATCGTTAAGAGACGTATTTTCTATCTTCTTATGCCTTGAAAAAGTGTGCGTGCTGATTATTTTTATGTGATCTCTATCTATCTAAGCGCCTTTCGGGCTATCATATTGCGTTTTCATTTTGACCTCTTGCCCTATTTATTGTGGCAACTTTACAAATTTTTGGAGAATCCTTTGCAGTTTAAAGATTTAGGCTTAGACAATCGCTTATTGAAGACCCTCAAACACTATGACTTCAAACAAGCGACAGAGATCCAACAACAAGCGGTTCCCGTGGCGATTGCAGGTAAAGATTTGTTGGCATCCTCTAAGACTGGTTCGGGTAAAACATTAGCGTTTGTTTTGCCAATGCTGCATAAGTCTCTCAAAACTAAAGCGTTATCAGCAAAAGACCCTAGAGCTCTGATTCTCGCTCCGACACGTGAGCTGGCCAAACAAGTGTACGGTGAGCTGCGTACTATGCTCAGTGGGTTGAGCTACGAAGCAACGCTGATTGTGGGCGGTGAAAACTTTAACGACCAAGTAAAAGCACTGCGCCGTTTCCCCCGTTTTATTGTAGCGACTCCCGGTCGTTTAGCGGATCACTTAGAGCACCGCTCGTTGCGTCTTGATGGTTTAGATACGCTGATCCTTGATGAAGCTGACCGCATGCTGGACCTAGGTTTTGCTCCGGAACTACGCCGTATTCATCATGCAGCGAACCACCGTCGTCGCCAAACACTGATGTTTTCCGCAACGCTTGATCACGGCCAAGTGAATGACTTTGGTACCGAGTTGCTTAAAGATCCAAAACGCATTTCGATTGGTGTTGTCAACGAAGAGCATAAAGACATCACCCAAAAATTCTACCTCTGCGATCATCTCGATCACAAAGAAGCCTTACTCGAACGCGTGCTGCAAGAAGCCGAATATCGACAAGTGATCATTTTTACCGCGACCCGTTCTGATACTGAGCGTTTAACGCTTAAACTCAACGAGCAGAAACTGAAAGCCGTTGCGTTGAGTGGTAATTTAAATCAAAACCAACGCAACACCATCATGAGCCAGTTTGAGCGCGCTGTATTTAAAATTTTGGTCACGACGGATGTGGCTTCACGCGGCCTTGATATCGCGAACGTGACGCACGTGATTAACTTTGATATGCCCAAACATACGGAAGAGTATGTGCACCGTGTTGGTCGTACAGGCCGTGCGGGTAATAAAGGTGATGCAATCTCGCTGGTTGGCCCAAAAGATTGGGACAGCTTCAAGCGCGTGGAAGCCTTTTTGCAGCAAGATATCGAGTTCTCTCAATTTGATGATCTGAAAGGTAAATTTACCGGACTAAAACCACGCGTTCCGGCCTTTAAGAAAAACGCAGCCGCTAAGACTAAAAGTACTAAGCCCAAGGCGCACACCGCCAATAAAAAGCCCGTTAAACGCGATAAAACCTTTTATCAGAATGTGGCAGTGGGTGATGCGGTATTTGTGCCGAAAAAGAGAGTTGCACCTAAAGTTGACGATGAGTAACAGCGAGCGTCTTGTCAGCGTGACCTTTCGGTCAATCGAATCTGCTGACGGACTCAATGCCAGTATTTGCTGAGACAACCTCACCCTAATTATAAAAACACCGCCAAATTGGCGGTGTTTTTATATACACGCAAACGTTCACCCATATAAATTTCATAATTTCTCTATTTTATATAAAAATGATAATTGATCTCATTATCGTTTAATGGCAAGCTGCGCCTCATTATAATAATTGGCTATGTTTTCACTGATCATAATGAAATTACTCAATATCATTGCTTTTATTGTTGGTTTGTCTTGTTTTCATTCATCTTATGGTGAGTCACTGCAGTGGCTGGAAGATGGCTCGCGTAGCCAGCCTAAGGTTCGAGCACACCTTGAAGATCACAATAAAAAAACACAACAGTGGCTCAATCAAGCCACACCACTTTCTAATGCACTAGTCAAAACATGGTCAGAGAATAAGAGCGTAAAAGCACCGATACCTTGGCTCATCCAGTACCAAAATTACTATCATGATCAAGTAATTAAGGGTGAACGTTTTGTTGTTAAAAAGACCGCAGAAGACAGCCCAATTGAGCGATTGGTCAATATCAGTGTAAGACAGCAGCAATCAGATTATTACCAGTTAGCCAATTGGGCGGTGGCAAAAGGGGACCGCTTTATTGCATTAAGCGAAGATTTGACTGGGGAAGAGCACTACACGCTGACGCTGCTGGATCGTGTATCGAAGCAGGAAATCGTGCTTAGCCAATCTGCAACGACTCAAGCGATTTGGTCTGAAAATGGCCAATACCTCTATTTTTTGGCGGCAGAAGAAAGCCGTTCTTCTAGCTTATTGCAGCGCTATGATGTGCTGAGCAAGCAGACAAAAACCCTATGGGAGTGGGCTGATCCGCAGTGGATCGTGTCTCTCTATTTGGCGGCGGATCCGCATTTTGCCCTCGTGCAAGTCAACAACGAAAACAGCAGTGAACAACGTATTTTAGAGACTAACAGCTCTCACTTAAGCCTTCCGCTTCGTGCCGCACAGCCGGGTATTGAATACTACGCAGACGTTGCTAATGGTTGGCTCTACATCAATAGTAACCTCAACGGCAAGTTTGCACTCTACCGTCGATTACTGAGCATGAATGAAAACCCTTGGCAGCTTTTTTATGCTCCAGATGATCATTCCACGCTGGATAATTTTTATTTATATCAAGCTGGCGTTGTGGTTAAAACCAACCAAGCACAGCATTCTCAACTGGCCATTATGGATCAGCATGGAAAGTTGAGAGCATCACAGCCTTTGGCAACAGAAAGTGAGGTCGCTTGGGTCTCTCGTAACGGTGATTGGCAAAGCAATAAACTGCGGGTGCGTTCAATGTCGATGGTTTCTGCAGGAGTTTGGCGTGAGTTTGATGTGGCAAGCTTACAATGGAAGCGACTGGGTCAAGACCACTATCCTGCTTATTTACCGGAACAGTATGAGTCACAACAGATTGTGGTGGATGTTGATGGCGTGGCTATTCCTGTCACTTTGGCGTACCGAAAAGACACCTTGAGCGCACAGTCCAGCGTCTTTCTTTATGGCTACGGCGCGTATGGCGTCGCGATGCGTCCGTACTTTATGCCACAAGTGATCAGTTTATTGGATCAAGGCGTAATTTATGCGATTGCTCATGTGCGCGGTGGTGGCTATCACGGAGAATCATGGCACCGCGCTGGGTCTGGCATTCTGAAAAAAATAGGCATCTCGGATTTCCTGAACGTCGCCTCTTCATTGCAGCATTTTAATAACGGCCAACGCGCTATTTATGCGATTGGCGGCAGCGCTGGTGGAACCTTAGTTGCGGCCGCGGTTAATCAAAACCCAGCACTTTTTGCTGGAGTGGTGCTGCAAGTGCCTTTTGTGGATGTGCTTAGAAGCATGTCCACAGAAGACTCCTCTTCACTCTCGGTGCAGCAGCGAGAAGAGTGGGGAGATCCTAGCCAGCCATTGCAACGCTCAGCAATTGAAGCTTATGACCCACTACTCAATATTCAAGCCAAACCTTATCCGCCAACCCTCGTCCGTGTCGGGTGGTTTGATAACCGTGTCCCTTATTGGGAAGGCGCGAAATACATAGAAAAAATGTCGCTGATGAGCACGGGTAGCGGGCCTTACTTGTTATGGACGGACTTCAATAGCGGGCACAGTAGCGATTCACGTAAGGCACTACAGCAACAGGCCGTGGAATACGCCTTTCTTCTTACCATAGATAAAAACAAAAAAGCGGAGCAGTAAATGAAGCTTTCTCCAATCACCGCAGCGGTGCTTAGCGTGCTTGCGGTAGGGTCAGTGCATGCCGAATTCAGCCTAACCAAGCTTGAAGAAGTGGTGGTGAGTGCCAATAAAGTAGAACAGCCGCTGTCAAAAGTCGCCGGCTCAATATCAGCGATTGACGGTGAAACCATTGAAAAACAAGGCGCGACAGAACTGTATGATGTATTGAGTCATGAACCCGGAATCAGTGTTACGGGTGGCGCTGGTCGGCCACAAAACATCACGATTCGAGGGATGACGGGCAACCGCATTGCGATCATTCAAGATGGCGTCGCCGCATCGGACGGCTATGGTGCCAATGACATTAACGATAAGGTAGGCCGCAATACTTTCGCCTTAGACAACATAAAAAGCATTGAGGTTGTGAAAGGGGCAGGGTCTACCATTCATGGTTCGGGCGCGATCGGCGGCGTTGTGGTTGTCACCACAAAATCGCCGGCGGATTATTTGCAAGGACGTGATTTCTATATTGATGCCTCTGGCTCCTACACAGGGATCAGCAATCAATATAAGAGCAGTAGCACGCTAGCGGTGCGCAATGGAAATGGTGAAAGCTTGGTGACCATTTCATATTGGCAAGGTGAAGAGACACGCAACTTTAACCAAGATCTCTATAACCGAGATATTGAAGGATTCAGTGCATCGTTAGCTCACGATCACATGGTCAATGATTCGCTGTTACTCAGTGCAAAATTTAACGCCTATAAAGATGAAAACATCCGCAAAGAAGGCATTGCTTCCATTCAACGCGATGACAAATGGGAAAGCAAAGAATTTTTTGAACAGGAACAGCACCAAACCTTATCGGCATCATTGGGGGTGCAATTAGATACCCTTTCTTTCTGGGCAGACCATGTGGACGCCAAGCTTTACTGGCGTGATAGTCAAAGTGATACTCAAACCAATCGCTTATTGACCAAAGAACATGCCTTTTTCGACACCCTTGAATTTCGTCGTGAGAGACGCGATGAAAGTTTTTCTGATCAGTTGATAGGGCTATCGGTTGATTTAGAAAAAGCAGCACGAGTCCACAACATCGAACACCAATTTATTTACGGTGCAGTGCTTAATACCAATCGTTATGAACGCCCTCGTCACGTGGATACCAAGGATTCCAATGGGGAAACCTACGAAAATATTATTCCGTTTGCACCGGCGAAGGCCTATGGTTTGGGCGTCTATTTGCAAGATAGATTCAGCCTTAACCAGTGGACATTTAGCGCTGGTTTACGTTTTGATTTGAATAACCTTACTCCTCAGTCAGAGCAACCTATTGCTGGTTTTGCTGTTAGTGAAATTCAAACCAGTGAATGGTCACCGAGCGCATCCGTAGCTTACCAGTGGACGCCATCATTCAACAGTTACCTCAGTTACAACCACGGCTACCGCGCTCCGACCTATGACAAAGCCTACGGTGCGGCAGACCACAGCTTTGTTCCACTGACGCCGTTTTTTATCGCGCCGAACATGAATTTACAGGCTGAAACCAGTGATAGTTTTGAGTTGGGTTCAAAATACGATAATGGCCAATCTCAAGCTTATGTCGCGGTTTTTTACTCTCTCTTTGACAATTTCATGGACACTAAAGACGTGGGATTTGATAGCGATAGAGGCGCTTGGATCAAGCAGTACCAAAATATTAATGGCGTCGAAACGTATGGCGTGGAGTTCACCTTCGCTCATCAACTGAATCAACAATGGTCAACCACGTTCAAAGCGGGTTATGTGGATGGCAAAGATGATCAAGATGAATACGTTCGTACCATCACGCCGTGGGAAGGAAATGGACAACTAAATTACCAGCAGCAAGATTGGGATGCCTACGCACGTTGGAACTGGGCGAGTTCGATGGACCGAGCACCAGCATGCTCTGATGATATAGGCCGTAAAGCGCAATGCGCGCAAACGTCGGCATGGTCTACGGTCGATCTTGGCGTGAGTTATCAAGTGATGCGTGACCTTGATGTGAGTCTCAACATCATGAACCTATTCGACCGTGAATACGTTCGTTATCAAGACGTCGCGGGTGTAAGTCAAAGTCAAACTCTCTATTCCACTGAGCCCGGGCGTTACTTTACCGCTACGGCTAAATACGTGTTTTAGGAGCTAGAGATGAAAAAAATTATCGTTCTGAGCACCTTGCTATGCTTGAGCCATTCCGCCTTTGCGGGGGAGTGGGACTATCCACTGGCGAAAACGACCATTGCAACGAAAGAGTCGGCTGAGCTGTATTTGAGCTCGCTTTATCCTGATGTTGGGACACTGAAGTTTCGTTATCAAACCGAGAGTTTACTGGGAAATCATTACAACTTTGATGTATGGCAGAACGGCCAATACCAACCGCAAAAAGCGTTAGTGCTCTCGACCGATCAGTCTGGCGTAGTGACGCGCGTGTTCAAAAGTTTGCACAATACAGTCGAGCGAGATGGCGTTGCATTGGTAGCGGCAGAGCTCGAATCGCCCCGCCGATTGATGGCGAATGAACCGCCTTCGCTCTCATCAGGAGATGTGCAGAGCATCAATGTGCAACTTTTTGACCCCGATTTAAGAACCATGGATCAACTGCCTGCACCAGATTCGGCGTGGAATGACCTTGCTGATTACCCAAACCAGCCGCACTACCAAAGTGTGAATGTCGAGATGTTGCAAAGTGCAGGTAAATATTACTTAGCCAATGAACGAGTACGACAAGTTGATGCCACCGCCATACAGCAACAAGATGATGCCAAGCAGTGGGTTGATAGCGGTGTTGGCTTACTTAGCGCTGAAGACGTGGCGCAATGGAATTCAGATGCTGAAATTATCTCCATGGAGATGCTTGATGATCGCTTTGTACAGCTGATGGCTTTTTACCATCTTGATCAATCGATTGATTATACCAAACAGCTCGGTTTTTCCCTGTTTAGTGAACCCGTGAGGTTTGATGCGAGAGGTTTATCTAGCAACAACTCTTCTTATTATGTTGGCCCGAAAGCGGTGTTGTTTGGTGTTGGGGGCTCGCCCGATGCATTAGATGCCGACGTGGTTACCCATGAACTTGGGCATGGAATTCATTATCAAATCGTTCCCGATTGGGCTTATGGACATTCGGGCGCGATTGGTGAAGGCTTTGGTGACTATTGGGCGGGTTCGCACAGTTTTCGCCGCCAATATGCACAAGGAAAAGCGTTCGAAATTGACACCGTGTTTAATTGGGATGGCTATTTTGGTGCTCGTATTTCGACACGCAGTTTGTGGAATCAGCGGGCAAAATATTTTGCATCCGCAGAGTATCGAGCGCATGAAAGTGTAGCAGGTGAGTTGGGTGATGAATTGTGGTCTACCCCTTTATTTCAAGCGCTGAAACAGGCCGTGAATGAGTACGGTCAAGAAGCGTTTGCTGAATTTGACCGTATTGTTCTTGAATCAATGTACGGCTTAGGTCGTGGTCTAAAAATGCATGATTTGAGTGAAAGCATGCTGTATACCGCCAAACAGCTGTACCCGCATCGCGCTTATGATGCGATGCTATTACAGCAATTTAAGCAACATAACTTAGTCCAAGAACCCTTCAAATTCCTGTTGGAACGTCGATTTGTGGTGCCAACGGATCCGCTGAACGTGCACATTCAGGCCACGGATCGCCAAGCAAGTTTACAAACGGTAGCCACTTTGCAAGGTGAAACCGTTACTTTCGCTAGCGAAAAATTCCAGCAGCAGCAATGGAGCATCGCGCTGCCAACCACGTACACCTGCGGCGTCAAACAGACTCTACTATTTGAATCGAGTTATCAATATCAACCGTACCTTGCGATGCAATCTGACAAGCAAACTTTATCGTTTATCGTGGGTAAGCCACAGCTTGCAACGCCGCCAGTAGCGATAAATTCAGTATTGAAAGGCGCCAGTATTGACAGTACAGACACGGTTACGTCCGGATTTAAGAGCTATGGATTGACGCTCGATGCTGGCAATGTATTGATTGATGAAGATTTTGTGGTTCGCCTGCAGTTATCCCACCCAGAACTACAAGAGCTGCGCGTTACCTTAATTTCACCCGCAGGGACACGCGTCGAATTACTCAACCAAGCACCATCGGCCATCAATGGTTTTGATGACTATTGGGTGCTGGCACATGATGCCATATTGGGCTCTTTACAAGGCGAAGCCCTAAGCGGCTACTGGCGTTTGGAAGTAGTTGACTACAACCCGGGAAATTCCGGCACCTTGATTGAATGGGGGGTAGGTCGCCTAGCGGGCTATCAATGCCCTCAACCTGTGACCAACGCACTTTCACCTGAAACAGGTGGCGGTTCGACTTCACTGCTCTTATTACTTCCTCTCGCGGCATTCGCTATAAGACGACGTAATTTGTTGGCTATTTTTTCACTTAAACTGAAGAACACATAACTATGCACTTAAGACTTTCAACACTTTCGCTGGCACTTTTACTGGCTGGTTGTGGTGGCGGTGGAAGTGGAGATGTAGCTAATACATCTTTACCCAGCCATAAAATTAGCGGGCAAATTCAAGCGCAAAACGTCGCACTTGATGCCACTGTCTGCATTGATTCTAACCAAAACTTTGCCTGTGATGTGGGCGAAATCAGCACGCAAGCCGATAGCCAAGGGCGCTACACCCTCACGAGTGACAGCACTCAAATCTACCGTTTTCCTATTGTGGCTGACGTTTCTACTGGCATTAGTGTCATGACGAGAAGTCGCCAAACCAGCCAATCATCGATCCTGATTGCGCCGGCGCTGGGCAAAAGCAGTGGCAACATCCTCAACGGTGTGAGTTCTATTTTTGCCGGCATTATGCTGGATGGAAATACGGAGAAAGAAGCGAATCGCTTGCTTGCCGAGCAGCTTTTGCAATTAGGTGTTGAAGTGAATGGTGATATTTCACAAAACTTTAGCCACACAGCATTGGCAATATTGGATGCTAATGCTGTCGTGTTGCTCCAAAAAGCGAAAGCAAGTGAACGAATTGATTTGCTGGCAACGCTTGGGCAAACCATGGCAAAAAACACACCACTGATTGCCTCTGAGATCGTTTCTGGCGAAAAGATGACCGAATATGCTAATACATTGATGGCGCAAGTATCGGAAGAGCGACCTCTGCAAGACACGGGCATTATTCAGTTCTATTCCGATCAAGGCGCACAAGCGCAGGCTGATGCTGATTATCCCGGTCAAGATGCTGAATATGGCCTAGATATTACCGCCAAAAATGGCGTGACGGGTAAGAGCTTTGCGTTCATCAAATTAGATGCGGCTGGCAATGAACTTGAGGCTGAAGCGAGCGATTGGTCATGCGTTAAAGATGTTTACAGTGGACTTATTTGGGAAGTGAAGTCAGAAGATGCGGCGTCTTTGAACTATAAAGAACGGTTGTTTGCATTAGAAATTGCCGATAAGTTTATCCCTTTTGCAAAAGATGTGACGGCTGCTTCCTGTCAGGCGGCAGGTGATACTATTTGCACTACGCAAGATTACATCAATCGTATCAATCAAGATAAATTGTGTGGGTTACAAACGTGGCGTTTACCGACCAACAGCGAGCAATACATGATGCTCGATTTAGGCGAATTGGGTGACGATGCGGTTGGTTTCAACCGGGACTATTTCCCGCATCAGCCGCAGAACACCGAATTTTTTGATGGGCATACGTGGACTTCTGGCATTGCTTATCTCAATACCTCTCAATTTCAAAGTGATGGTTCGATGCAATATCTTTACACGGCGCTGTCTGGTGCAACCAAAGGGGAACGTAGCCCAATTGAACTCTACTCCAGCAGTACGGCGGCGGACAATGACCCGTCTTATGTCTCGCCGATTCGAGTTGTTGCAACCAAGGAGAACAACCAATGAAATCTCATTTAATCGCGGCTTCTTGCTTGATCTTTTCTGCTGTCGGCGTCGCTCAAGAGTGTTCTCCTGATATGACGAAAAGCGCACCCAACACGCGCTATGTCTACAGCGAGCAGGGGACGATCAAAGATAAGCTCACTGGCTTAACGTGGATGCGTTGCCAAGTTGGTAAAACATGGAACGCCGCTACGGAGCAGTGTGATGGCGAAGCGACCGGGTTTCGTTGGCAAAGTGCTTTGCAAGAAGTGGCGGCTATCAACCATCCTCAAAGCCGACATGCATTGCACCAATTTGCCAGCCAAGCCGAATGGCGATTGCCGAATATTAAAGAGTTAGTGTCATTGACTGAAATGGCGTGTTTTGGTCCAGCGATGAATAGCAGAGCATTTGCCCAAGGCTTTAAGTATGAGACAGGCAATATCTTGTCGTATTTATGGAGCCAATCACCCCATTTAGCGAGTGGTCAGGTGTGGTCCTTTGATTCCGTCAATGGCGAAATTTACCACTACGCACCGAATTTTGAATTTGGTGTTTTGCTGGTGGCTGAAGAATAAGTGTTATGAAATGACGCTACTTACGCTGTAAGGAAAAGGATCAGTCATGTCATGTCGGCATGACTGATTTCCCAGACAGAGTGTTGAAACATGAGCTGATTTGACAATAAGTGATTAAACTTATTGGCATTGATAGATGTCATGAGTGATCAAAACCCAAGAAGTACCATTGTCATCATTGATGACATTTCTGCTGGTCATTGAGCAACGAAGTGATTGGTGTTCCATGATCGGGTAGTTGCGCGCCGAAGAAAGCACAGACCGTCGCACCGACATCAGACAGTGTTGTGCGCAGCCCAATAGATATAGCTTGTTTACCCTTTTGATAACACAGTAGTGGTACTTGTTCACGGGTATGTTTAGTGTGACCGATGAATGGGTCGTTACCGTGATCGGCCATGACGATTAATACATCCTTTTCATTCATGTTCGTAATAACGTCTTTTAAGCCTTCGTCGGCTTTCTCCAAAACGGTCCAGTATTGTTTAGGATCTTGTTGGTGACCTGCAAGATCGGTTTCTTGAATGTTGGCGCAGAAAAACCCCTCCTTTTCGATACACAAATCACGAATAAGAAAACGAAATATTTGGTTTGTATCAACGAGCGAGGTGTACGAACAACCATGCGGATTTTGTACGATATCGGCCACTTTACCATAAAGCCAAGTTTGGATATTACGCTGATGTAAGTACCAAGGAACTTGGGTTTTTGCATCCACGCCATAGCCTAAGTGCGCCACCTGAAATCCCTCACTGTATACCCCGCTACTGGGTGCATTAATGCCGATATACTTTTGCCCATTAGTCGGGTTTTGTTTCACTTCAACAGCACTTAAGATTTGATCCATAGTGATACCGCACCCAGAGCCGCCAAATGCAATATTGCGACTCACGGAGTTGGCTCTACGCACCACGGCGGCTATTGCCAGCAAGGATTCAAATGTCACTCGGTTAAAGTTACAAGTTAAGTTATAAACTTGCCCCAAATCCGCTTCAAGATTGTCACCAATCACCACCCCTTCATTGACGATCAACAGTGATACTTGTTGTATTGTGTGGCGATTGACGCGATAGCCTTGTGCGAGCAAAGCCGATTCAATATCGGGCAATGCTACTTGAAATGGTTGGATAAGAGGGGCAGTTGGACGAGTGCCCATAATTTCTTGGTGCCCCATAAAGGTGTCGCCCCCCTCGTGGGCTAAGTTTGCACGCCCGGTATTTGCCTGCGGGTTTATCTCCATGACGGATTGTGGGCTGGCAATAATATTTTGCAATCCCAATCTTTCTAAGGTAGGCAAGCGTTTCAACGCAAAATGAGCAAGTAACTTACCCGCGGTATTCGCACCACAGTCTTGTGGCCTAACCAGCGGTACATCCGCCATTTCACCGACACCAAAGCCATCAAGTACAACAACGATAAATTTTGCCATATTAAACCTCATTACCTAAAGCATCATATAGGCCGATTAACTTGGGATTAGGCGTGGAAACGCCCTGCACTAATGCCACATCACTACGGGTTACAAAAACTTGTGTTCGATACGCCATCACAACCGGAGAACCGATAGGATGAAGACCGGGGATGCGTAAGTGGTAGTCGATGCTGTCCGTATCATCATTGAATACAGAGACCCGTTCACAGCTGTCACCGCTATAAACTCGAGCGTTTTCCAACTGCCCGCGCCGATAGTACCCTCCGCCGAAGCAATAACTGTCGTTAGCGAACTGGTGGGAGATCTCGCTTAAATAAAGTAATGCGATTGATTCTGCTTGGGGCTGCGTAGCATTAGCGGGTGTGGTGCCAGTGAATGCATGACCGGGTTCTCCATGGGTGCAGCCATATTGAGCCAGCAATGGTAGGGTCTCTATACTGGTGGAAGAGGGCGCATTGACTTGCTCACATTCGATGCCTAAATTGGCTAAAGCTTGCTTAGCATCAATAAGCGTTGTGAGGTTCGGTGTTGGCTCTGTTTTCCCTAATGTTTCATCGTATAAAAAACAAGGAAAATGTGTCACACCTGCGATGTAAACTCCGGGCATGTTTTGAATCGCGCGCACGACGTCGGCAGCTTGCTCCAACGGAAATCCCGCTTCTTGATTGACGTACAGCTTGTCGCGACTGTGGAAAAACTTTAATAACAAACCTTGTTGCCGCTTTGAGGCTATGGCCGCATCCGATATTTGTTGCGCTTTTTCAAGGCTATAAATGGTCATTACTTGTGGTTTGATCTGAGCAACCAAAGACCGAATCATATTGCTAGGTGGTTGAACTAAGTGCCCAACGTTAGCAATGGGTAAACCGTGTGCCGCCATCATTCTGGCCTCTTTATAATCGACACACACAATCCCTTCATAGCCACATTGCTCTATTAACAAGCGGGCGATTAATGGGTTGCGGCCAAACTGTTTAGTCATGGCGTAAAGGCATATGCCCAACCTGTCAGCGACCTCCTTCATGCGTTGAGCATTATTGAGCAATTGGTCGACATCGATAACGGTGGTGTCTGGTTGTAACTTACCTTGCTTAAAGAGTGTCAGTGCCGCCGTGATTAAATCTGGATTTTGTTTTTCTAAAGCGTCTAAAAACATATTCTCCCCTTTTTAGGCATGAGCTGATCCTGCACATTATTTGGTAATGCGCATGCTTAATAACAAAATAAACGTAAAGAGTAAGTGTGCTATATAACGCTGAAGAACAGCCCGCCTAAATACAGTATCAAAATAAATTAAGGTTAGTTAAGCGTCTCATTACAAAGCAAATAACCCAATAACGTAAAGAATATTTAAAATAACCCCAGTGAGAATAGCGGCAACCGCTGGCGCTGCAATTTTAAGGACTGGCCGTCCCATGACTTCGTTTAAGAAAAATAACATCGCGAAAATAGTAAAACCTGTAGTTGAGCCCATTTTCATCACCGCCAATACGCCACCAATTAATAATGCAAACTCCATTAATGTATTCATTGAATTACGTATATTGTCTGATGCATTTCGAATCGATGGGAATTGTTCCAAGAAACGACCAATGCCACGAAGTAAGAAAATTTCGATACAAATGGTTATGGCTCCAAGGACGGCCGCGACGGGCATATTAGGAGCTAAATAACCGACGACGAATACAAATGTCATCCCAACCACGCCGTAAACGCCAGTCGCCAGTGCCGTAGTGGCAATCAGCGGAATAAAGCCGAGGCCACGCATGAATTCCGATAATGCCACTTGTTTCATTGCGGTATCGTGAGCCGCTGGGTCGGTGATTTTATAAGCTTCAGCGAGTGAATAAATAGAAACTTCAGATCCCGCGAAAATACCACCATTTGAAACCACAGCAATTAATGCCCCTGTGACTGCAAGAAATGGCAGGTTTTTTACGATACGTTTAGTCCGCTCTTCAAATAGGCCATGTAAACCAGACATATCTGGTGCTTCAATGCCTTTTTTACGATCGGATATATCTTTTTGAATTGCGAAAAATACCAGCATTAACATGCCGATAAAAATCTGGATTGATTCTGGATAAATCCCCGTAAACTTCATCACCATTAATCGAGAAAATAGGATGACGACTGCCGTAATTGCCCCAGCTTTCCAGCCGAATTGATAAAATATCGCAAGCAATGGGAACAGGGCAAAAGCCGACATGACGGGAGTACCCAGCTCACCGAGTGCGCCCAATGCATCGACGGGAAGGCCTGTTAAGACGGCATTAACACCAGCAAGCGAAGTGACAACCAACACACCCCATAAACCACCCGCCGCGGCAGCCAGCCAACGGCTACCAATCATTACGCCTAAAATGTCTGTTGGTAAGAAAAGCAGCCAAGGGTTGAGTAGGCCCGTTGATAAAGTGAATGAAATCCCCACTGATGCCACAAAGCCAATCGATAGGCCAAAAGCGACGGATCCCGCTTCTCGGCGAGTCATATTGCCTTCAACCAATTGGGGCAGAATAGGCCGGATCCCATCATGAAAAACCGCCGCGCTCATGTTGGCGATTAAAGCTGTCATTGCACATAAGGTTGCAACGAGTCCAATATGCATAATATCCATAGGTTGCCTTTACTTTTTAGCGAGTAAGTTTGCGAGCATGGGTATAGCATGCTCAATGTGTTCAATGGAGAGCCCAAATGCAACGCATCCACGTTCAATAAACTGGGTCACTTCAGTTTCCTTGGCCTTAATCGCAGGTTTAGCGATAGTGCAGCTTTGACCAAAACCGATAATAGCAATGGCCATGGCTAATGCGCCTCCGGCGCCGGTATTACAGCAACCAATGAAATAGTCCATTTCCCCCGCTTTCACTTTCAGTGCGGCTTCCATGTCGCTCAGAATATGGCATTCAAATATGCCCGGTTCAGAGAGTTCAATCTGTGCTCGGATTTGCTCTCGTTGCAAACCCGCGATGGCGATTTTTTTCATGTTTTGTCCTTTTTATTTTAATGAGCACAAGTGCTCTTTATCCAAATAAGCGTGCAGGGTTAGTTTGTAACATTGTGCTTATTTGCAGATCACTGATCCCATGCTGCTTGAGCAAAGGAACAAATTCATCGATTAGATAGCTAAACCCAAGGCCACCATTTGCCTTTAGATGGGAGCGACGTGTAATGTCCATCGACAACATGATTTGGCCAACATAACCCCGTTCGCATAAGGTTTTTAGTGATTGAGCACGACGCGTATCGGGGTAATAGCTGTTTTTACCAATGGTATCGAATTGGATATAGCAACCTTGATCGAGCATCCACTGGATATCGTCCAAGTTATCGCGCAGATCGCAGTGGCCGACAGTGAGGTTTTCCATTTCAACACCGCAACTTTTCAGCAGATCAATCTGCACTTTGCCCATCGTACTCATCGACTGATGAGTTGAAATCGGTCGACCTGTTTCTAAATGAGCAATCGCCGCCGCTCTAAAGACTTTCTGCTCGGTATCACTAAAGCCATTTTCACTGCTACCGATCTCGCCAATCACACTCGCCTTGAGGGATGAATCCTCGATACCCACTTCAATTTCCTTAATCATCTGTTTTGCCATTTGCTGGGTATCCATGGTGTAGAGAAAATCGGGGAAGAAACCTTCGATATAAAATCCAGTGGCCAGCAACACATTCATTCCAGTGTCGTCGATTAAATTTTCAATAAAATGAGGATTTCTACCCATAAAAGCATTAGTGACTTCGATGATATTTCTCACCCCACGAATTTGCAGCTCTTTCATCTCATCACACAACAACTCATATTGATCCAGACGGCAATCAAGGTTGCCTTTTTGTGGGGATAAATCGATATGTAAATGTTCATGGCAGTAGGTGTAACCAGTGTTGTCAATCATCGTTCACTCCTGAGTTTCATCGTGTTGCGCCGCGAGATAAAGAGCATAAATATTTGCGATGAGAAAACTTTCCTCGGTGGTAGGGACGGTACTTAAACTCATCGCATTGAGTGTTTTTTGATGAATATCGATGACCGATTGAATCCCCGGATCGTCATAGATTTCATCGAGTAGTTCGCTATCAAGCCCTTCAGCTACGGCTTCACCTTGCCAAATTCGATCCGCAGCACGCGATAAATGGGTGAGGGCCATTTGGTATTGCTCATTGTCATGAGACAAACCCAGTTGACGGTCCATCATGGCGAGAACTTGTAAACATCCATCATAAGCACGCTGGCTAATCACATTAGCATGCAGTAAAAGTGCAAGGCGCTGTTCCATATCTGTCCTTTTGCGATTATTTGTAATAAGCATTATGTGTGGTTAAACAGGGTCAATAGCTGGGAGTAATTTCCCCATTGACGACGGCTCGTTGATGCTTAATTAGTTGATCCATCCGGATCAGTTTTCTGAGCAAGGTCGTTATGTGAGTAGAAGCTCCATTCGCCAAGATCACCGCTTCGGATGCATCCCGACAAGCAGGAAGATCACTGAGTGATTTCTCATCTAAACCATATTTCTCCATCTCAATCGCTTCAGGTAACCAAACCACGGCATCAATATCGCCATTCGTTAAGTGGATGAGACTTTCGCCATAATGGATTTCTACAATTTCAATGTTTTTATCCTTAAACGATTGGTGAGTAAGAATTTTTTGGTCAGGAGAGTCTGGGTCAACACCAACTCGGCGTATCTGGTCATAGCCTCCTTTTTTAAAAATGAGACGGTGTTCATGCGAGTAAGAGTGGACCCCTAAAGTCATGGCCGTTACTAGCCCATTGGCTAGCTCTTTTGCTGCCAATTTCGACATAATGGCAATATCATAAGTACCATTTCTGAGGCATTCTGCGCGTACGCTTGCCCCGCGCATATGTGCAAAGTAGAGCGGCAAATCTCCAATTTGAGCTTTCAACCCACTTGCTAACCCTTCGTAATGACGGGTATAAGGCAGCGGCATCGCACATACGACATTGTTTATCCCAGCACAAGCCACTAGTTCACGGTAATTCAATTGAGTAATAAAGGTGCCGTTGCGCCCTTGTTTTGAAAGTATCACTGCATTGCGATGCTCTATGGTTGTTAAGGCTTTCTGAATAAATCCTACTGATACGCAAAATTCCTCAGAGAGTGAATCAATCGTTCTAAGACGGTCACCTTCTGTCGTTGTCATCAAGTATTGGGCGATGTTCATGATCGCCGTACCTTCTTTATTGATGTATTGAGTTGGCATAATTTTTATCTTCAATATTTTGAAGATAAACTATCAGCCGAGGAGTAAAACAAAAAGGAGTGGGTGGGAGAAATGTGAATTACCTCGAATAACTTTTTCTTATTTATGTCAGCTTATAGACGGTTTTGATCTTTTTATCTGGGATATTTCCAGATTTCAGGCTGATCTTGGCTGTTTTTACACATCCATTCCATTCGAAATAAATTACCACTGTGGATAGGTGAATAATTTGATGCAGTCAGTAGATGGAGAATTCAAACAGCTTCCAAATAAGGAAGCTGTTTGAATAAGTAAACAGCCTGTTTACTCGGTTAGTTCAAGAAAATAGCCAGTTGTGATAGCGCTCCAGCGCGAAGCACACCATCGGCCGTATCTTGTGGTGCGAGAAAGGTTGTGTGTGTACCACTGTCCATTTTTACGAAGACTTTAGACGTATTAGTGATTACATCAGAGGGTACTGCGTTGGCTAATCCCAATAGTGTTGCTAGGGGTTCGGTGCCTGCACGTGTATTTGTGACATTGTTAGGCACACTCTCGTCTCCCGCCACTTGCAATAAATAAGTAGGGATTGTCGCGGTTCCACCACTGATTAGGTAACTTGCGTTTGTGTATGGATCCATAGTATCGAGCAAGGTTTGAGTCGCGTAGGTAAATTGATCCAACTGACTTTTCAGTGCCGCTTTGTCTGAGGCAGAGGCTGTGTTTTCAAACGTGGTGTAGCAAACTTTCTCTGTTAACCCTGGACAGTATTGGTCGGCGAATGCTTTGTATTTGGGGCTCGCACTTAAGGCGAGATTATGTTTAATGAGTGGGCCATAGTTTGCTGAACCCATTAACAAGTTACCGATTTGACCACCTGAGTTTGCAATGGCCATTCCAGAGAATTTATACAGCGCATCACCACTAGCATCACCGATAGTGCGGTTCGCGTTCGCGACAGCGCTTAAGCCGACGATTCCTCCCAATGAGTGGCCAAGGAATTTTGGTGGTGTCGTCGCGGTATTGTCTGCGTTTGCTAATTGGGAACCAACAAACAACCCTGCACTTTGTGAGTAAGTAATGGCCGCACGCAGCCCCATGATATCTAAGATACTCTGACGCGTGTTGTCACGAGCGACGGCCAAGTTGTTCAAATTGAGGTACGCTAGAATATCGGCATTAGCTGAGCGCTGTGCATCTAAACTGCGAGCACCATGCAGTGGTTGATCAATGGCAATCACGGCGATACCAGCATTGGCTAAATGTGCTGCTGTGAAGTACGCATCTTCTTTAACAGAAGTTATACCGTGTTGGTAAATCACGATCGGCCAGTTTGTTCCCGCGTTAGGAGTAAACAGTAAGAAATCAACGTCTTCTAACGATTTCACCTTAGGTACAGGGCTATAGCGTGTAATGATGCGCTGAGGATCGAGTGGGCTGCCATCAGACTTTGTGAGGGTCAATCCCACTAGCTTAAGCTGTTCACTTGGGCTGGTTGCTAGTTGAGTCACGTCGATATTGTTAGCAATGAGCTGATTGGCGATGGTGGCTTTTTCATTGTCATCTGCCAAAGCATTTTTAATCAAGGCCAAACTTGGCATTGCTGATTCAAACGGCTGTGAGTTCCAGTTGCTTCCTTTCTCTAAATAATAAGGGAGCTTAACCGTTCCAGTCGTGACATTAACGTGGTAACTGCTGGTTGTGTATTCATTTTCAATAAACGCTTTAGCGGTTGTTTTTTCTGCGCCAATGTAAGTTTGAAAATTTGCATCGTTATTAAGTGCGGTTACAAAATCGGTTGTAGCACCAAAGCTCATGGTGTAAGCGGCGCTCAAATTAAGGTTGTTTGGGTTCGCACCTTGCTTCCAAATGTTGCCAATATCTGTCGTTGCAAGGCCTGCGGCGGTGGCGCCTTTCACACTGTAAAGTGTTTGACCAACAGATTGAGTACTAAACCACGTTGAATAAATAATCTTGGTTTGATCCACCCCCGCCAAAGCGAAAATGCTTTCCACGCCTTGGGTCACTTTTTGTAGTGCCCCTAGCTTATCATCGGTATAGATTTTCACTTTGGACTTCAACGCGGCGTAGCTGCTGGATGTGCCTGCAATATTGCCATTCACATCGGTAATCTCATCTGTCACGGCTAAAATATATTCACTGGCAGGGTTGAGCGCTTTGTTTGGCACGATCGCAATTTTATCGCTGCTGGCACTGGCGATGGCAGCAAAGTCGGTGTTCAATGTCAGCACATTTTTAACCGCTGGGCTGCCAATCATACTGTCGGTCAGCTCAATTAAATAAATACCGTTAGAGATAAGACCGTCAGCCAATCCTACGCCTTCAAAGTCTAGAAACAGTGGCATTGATGTCGACCAACCATCCATGGTGCCCATAGCGGCGACTGGATTGGTTAAGGCGTCATCACCCTTGGTTGGAATTTTTAACGTGCCGTCTTTGGCATTCATGAGTGCAAAAGAGGGCAGTGGTACGTTTGCGTTTGCGCCACTGAGTGTGAATTTTATGCTGGTGTTGCGTTTTAACGCGTCTTGAATGTAGGCTTCGTAAGTGGGTGTTGTGTTTGCTCCCGAACTGCTCGTTTCATCACCACAACCGACTAACCATAACGCAGAGCAGAGCAGCGATATTTTGAATGTTGTTTTAAGCATGACTTATCCCTGAGTTTAGTTGAATGTGTAGTTAAGTTGAATAGCGCTAAGGTAAGCAGTCCCTTGCGATTCAAACGTCAATGTTTCATTGAGTTTGTTGGTTTCGGTAAACGTGCCGCTTTTACTTTTCACCAGTGCAAAACCCGCATCAATGGATAGCGAGTCGCTGATCACGTAGCTCACGCCCGCTGAATACCAATAACGGTCGCTATCTGGAATACTCAATGTGGCTTCGCCAGCTTGTTCATCAAAAGCAAAACCGGCGCGTAATGTCCAAGTCGAGTTTAATTGATAAGTTGAACCCAATGACCAACGGCCACTGTCTTCATACTTTTCAGACTTATAAAAACACTCTCCGTTGGTACATTGTGATGATGTTGCCTTTAACTCTTTGAATGAACTCCAGTCGGTACGTTGGTACCCGTAATGCAACGCCACGCTATCAGTGAGTTGGTGAAATGCGGAAACTTCCCACATCGCAGGTAGCGTGATTTTTAAACGTCCTTCAACAACAGCGTTTGTTGCAACACCTGAGCTATAGCTTGAAAACTCACCATCATCAAAATCCAGATCAACAGCAGAGCGGTAAGCAAAACTGACACGGTGGTTTTGGTTGAACTCATATAAGCTACCTATGTTCCAGCCCAAAGCCACGGTTTCTCCAGTCATTCCGACTAGGTTGTCAGAGGCAGAGCCGCCAGTAAATACGGCTAAAGCACCTTTATGTCGTGTCAGTTTTGCTTCGGCATAGACGAGGTTAATACCCGCAGCGAGACTAAGCTGTTCGTTAACACGGTAGGCAATATTCGGGTTTAAATTGACAGAAAGAAGAGAAGTATCGCCTGCAAGATCGCCTGCATAAATATCATTCGGGTAGTCTGTAGCTACGCCGTAAGTAGTGAATATTCCCATCCCCCAAGCCCATTTTTCATTGATTGGACTGACGTAGTAAGCCGCGGGAACTACTTGCAGTGGCGCAACATCGTTCATTTTCTGTTGGTTTTTCACATCATATACATCAACCTCTGGGTCAACGATGGACAGTGCACCAGAAAACTGCGTCGTATCAAACCGTGTCATGGCTGCGGGGTTGTGAGCAATCACACTCGCGTTATCGGCCACCGCTCCTTCACCAGAGAAAGCACGTCCTAGCCCTGAGGCTGAATGCTCTGCCACTTGGAAGCCTGCAGAGTGAACATTAAACGCTGTCAATATTGATAGCGCGAGTAGCGTGCGGGGTTTGATGATCATTCTCGACCTCCTAAGGCCTTGTTATGGTAATGGCATTGCAATGCGAGATGTTAATTTTGTGTTGTTGATATGTCAAAGAAAATGATGTCTTTATTTCAATTAGCGGCGAATGATAGTGTGTAAGTATTTGTAAATCAAATGAAAAGTTGACAGTTTTGGTATGACCAGTAGAGTTGTGCTTATTTGGCAGGGTAATTGGTTTAGCTTGTGCTAAAGTTAATTTTTATGCTTCAACACGTTCATAATATTGATGTTTTGGTGGGTGAGTTTAAATTATTTGACCAAAAAAATGGTGAAGAAACAGAGGCAGTCACTATGGTGTGTGCAACTACCTCTGTGGTGGGTTTAACGGCCAACAAAAGCAATAACGACACGGTCATTATTTAACGTTCTAGAGAACAGATAGGCATTTTGCTGTTCAATCTCATGATGAATACCTGCGCCAATGGCAGGGTGCGATTGACGAAATTGGCCTAGCGTTTGCCAATGCTTCAGTAGCGCTTGTCGCTCTTCATCCAGTGACCACACCATGTCA
This sequence comes from Vibrio sp. V10_P2A27P122, assembly GCF_963874335.1. Lineage (NCBI taxonomy): Bacteria > Pseudomonadati > Pseudomonadota > Gammaproteobacteria > Vibrionales > Vibrionaceae > Vibrio > Vibrio sp. V10_P2A27P122. Next base: position 46,598 of record NZ_CAWNHY010000244.1, read on the forward strand.
GAACGCGTGCCTTGGTGAAAATCATCGGCGTAAGGGCCAACTTGACGTGCGACTTCATCACCGTAGTAAATTTGCACCGCACCCGGTGCGAGAAGCAATGCATTGGCGGCATTACGCTGCATTTCAAAGGAGTTAAAACGGCTAAAAAACAGCTCGGTATCGTGAGAAGAGAGGTAGCTCACGGGGGTAAAATCTGGGTATTTCGCTAGCGTTTGCGCGTAGTCGCGGTACACCATCGCCATTTGGCTTAAGCAGGCTGCGCCTTTATCGACTCTTTTTTGCATATCAAAGTTGATCAGTGCATCAAAGCCATCATCAAAATAGGGGCTGCGGTAAGCTGAATGGCCCCATACTTCGCCCATCATCCAAAAGGGTTGCCCTTGCTGCCCGTTTTGCTCGCGCCAAGCTTCTAAACTGCGTGATGCCTCGCTTTTTAAGCGTCGCCATACCTCGCCTTCCACATGTTTTACGGTGTCGACGCGGTAACCATCAATACCAAAGCGTTTTACCCAATCGGTTTGCCACTCAATTAAGTAATCGGCAACGCTATACTGTTCGCGCGCTACCACGCGAGTGCCGGGGTTATTAAGTAGCCACTGCGGCGGCGTCACCGCTTGTGTTGATTCAGTGCGAAAATCCGGTAAGCCGGCCAGCGTCATCGTGATATCGCTAGATCCGGGTTTCTGGTAGCCGGGCAACCCAGCGCGAACCCAATCCTTGCCCCACCACTGCGACCAGTTGGCGCTTTGATAATCAATGGATTGATTGTAGCTGTGCCAGTTTTCTTCAGCTTTCGGCATCCAATCAACCCATTTTTGCGGTAAATTTTGGGGATTAACCACCTCAATCTGATCAAATTGCAGGTCAGCCAAGGTGGCGTAGCCGGAATGGTTGAGCACCGCATCGAGCAAGATTTTTATGCCTCGTTTATGCGCTTCAGTGACCAGCGTTTTGAGATCCTCCTCATCACCAAAATTTTGATCGATCTTGGTAAAATCACGCGTCCAGTAACCGTGATAGGCATAAAAAGGGAACGAGCCACTGTCACCACCGCCGACAAAACCGTGCACCTGTTCCACAATCGGCGAAAGCCAAATCGCGTCGGTGCCTAAGCTTTTGATGTAATCGAGTTTGGCAATCACACCTTTTAGGTCGCCACCGTGGAAAGTGCCCACTTCTTCTTTGCCATCTTTTTTACGGCCATAGCTATTGTCGTTACTTGGGTCACCATTGTTGAATCTGTCCACCATCACAAAGTAAATAGTGGCATTGCGGTAGGTAAAGGGTTCGCTGGCGGCATCCGTTGCGGGGGCAAGCAGCACCAATCCACCACTGGTTGGTGACGGCATTAAGGTGACTTGGCTATTTTTCACGCTGAGGATTTGGCCGGTAAATGTCTCTTTTAGTCGTGTGCCATCGGGGAACGTATTGCCCAGTTGTAAGGTCACTTCGCCGCCTTGGTACTGCTCGCACGAAACACTCGGTATCGGCCGTTTAAATTTGCTAGTAGTGGATTTTTTGGCTTGGCGGACAAAGGTTAAGGTCTGCTGCTCGTCATCATAAGCGAAGGCGTAATCGCCAGTGAAACGTATCGTCAGCGGCAGTTCGGTTTCTTGCCCACAATTGAGAGCAATGGGCGCGTTGAATTTGATGCTCTGCTGAGCTGGTGCGCTGCACTGGCCCTCAATCCCTGACACTTTTATTGTGTAGCTTTCTTTGGTCAAGGGAATGACTAAAGGCGTTTTCGCATCCAGCGGAAAGTCGCGGCTAGTCGTGGTGGTCGAAATGGTCAGATTGGGCGCAGCAAACACAACAGGCGCGGCGGCGCAAAGTGCGAGTGTTAACGTGGAGAATTTCATGCTCTATCCTTGGCCTTCATGGGTTAGGGTGATTCGTTTTTGCGTTATCGTCAGTCGCTGTAGGGCGAGGAGCTTCATCGCTAACAATAAAAGCAGAGAGAGAAGTTGACATCATTCTTGTGCCTAAGCCTTAAGAATTTGGCGTTGATCACAAAGCATGGCTTGGGGGCGTAGAAGCGATGAATTTTCCAGCGATATAAATTGTCAACGTGTAGTGAATCTCACAACTTCGGCGCGTAATCTTAACTTATTCGGTAGATTCATTGAGCCGTCATCGAAACCTGCTTAGGATGACGGCAATTAAGTCAAAGGAGACAACCAATGGTTGCTAAAGTAACAATCGCGCCGCAAGGGCCAGATTTTTCAGAGCTAGTACAAGGTTACTGGCGTTTGGCAGATTGGGGCATGACGCCACAACAGCGTTTAACGTTTTTAAAACAGCACATTGAATTGGGCATTAGCACGGTTGACCATGCGGATATTTACGGTAACTACCAGTGCGAGAAACTGTTTGGTGAAGCCTTAGCGCTGGAGCCCGCGCTGCGCGAGCAGATCCAAATCGTCACTAAGTGCGACATCAATTTGTGTGGCGCAAAAACGCCGCAGCGTAAGATAAACCACTACGATACCAGTTCTGCGCATATCTATCAGTCGGTCAATAATTCACTGGAACGACTCGGTGTGAGCGAAATCGATCTGCTGCTGATCCACCGCCCAGATGCCTTGATGGATGCCGATGAAGTCGCCGAAGCGTTTTCTGAACTGCGCAAAGTGGGCAAAGTGAAGCACTTTGGTGTATCTAACTTCAGCCCGCGCCAGTTTGAACTGCTGCAATCTCGCCTAGGTAAACCGTTAGTGACCAACCAAGTGGAGATGAACCCGCTCAACTTCGATGTGGTGCACGATGGCACTTTGGATCATTTGCAAACGCAGCGCATTCGCCCAATGGCTTGGTCTTGTTTAGCTGGTGGCGAGATTTTTAACGGCCAGACTGAACAAGCCCAACGCGTGCGCAGTGAGCTAGAAGCGATCGCCCAAGAAATCGGCGCAGACAGTATTGATCAGGTTATTTACGCTTGGGTACTGCGTCTGCCTTCTAAGCCGCTGCCGATTATTGGCTCTGGTAAGATTGACCGCGTCAAAGCGGCAATTGCTGCGCTTGATTTAGAACTGACCCGCGAGCAGTGGTATCGGGTTTGGGTCGCCGCCAAAGGGCATGGCGTGCCATAGAGCGGATGTTTTTTGGAACAGGTGCTTTTGAAAACAGATGTTTTTGCCCCGCGATACGCTTTTCGTATTGCTATTATTTCAGTATTACGATTAGGTTTTAATCTCACTATCCCAACCAGCCCTCAGTGGCTGGTTTTTTTGTCTACTTCCCATTCACGTCATCCAGCCTGCCATTAACGCTGCATAATCCCCCTTTATCGCAAAGTGGCGCATCTGGCCTATTTGCTGCGTAATCTGTCGTCATCAAGCAAATTTCATCACCAACGAATGAAAGGGACCATCATGATGACGACATTTTCTTATTCACGCTCACTTCGCAAACTGCTACTCAGTGTCGGGTTGCTGCTAAGCATCACGGCTGTTCAAGCTAATCCAAGCGACGCTTTAATTATGCAGTACAACCAAGCGGCCGAAGGCGACAGTGACAAAGTGGAGCTTGTGCTTCACCAACTAGAGCAGTTGATTAAACAGCAAGGGGCCAAACCGCTCAGCTTAGCTTATCTGGGCAGTGCACAAACCCTGCAAGGGCGTGATGCATTCATGCCTTGGAATAAGATGAGATACGTCGAAGAAGGCTTGGCCACCATAGACAAAGGCCTGACTTTACTCAGCAATCACCCGCAGCCGCTTGCTGAACAAGATCGCGTCATGGGGCTGCCGGATAGCTATTTAACGCGCGCGGTTTCGGCCGCGACTTACACCTCACTGCCCGATATGTTCAACCATTTTGAGCGTGGTTATGATTTGTATCTCGACCTTCTTGTTGACCCCGAATTAACTGCACAACCTTTTGCCGCCACTGCTTGGGTTTATCGATACGCCATTCAAGCCGCCCTTCGTGCCAACGACATTCCTCAAGCAGAGCAATGGCTTGCCCAGATGCAAACTCATCAGAAGCAAGGTAAGCAAGTTGACAACCAGCCAGCAGAGCATCCGCAAATCATCCAAGCCAAGGCTTTGATTACAAATGCGTTGATTGAAAACGGATTGACTGAAAAAACGCATGAATTGAAAAGCGAATGAGGGAGGGCAACAAAATGCTACGATTTGAACAGATCAGTAAAACCTATCAATTAGGTATGCAGCCGCTGCTGGCGTTGAGCGCGGTGAATGGCGAAGTCAAACAAGGTGAAATGCTAGCGCTGTGCGGCCCGTCAGGTTCGGGAAAAAGCACTTTGCTCAATATCTTGGGGCTGCTTGATCAAGATTACCAAGGTGACATTGAACTGGCGGGTTACCCTTACCCAACCGATCCAAGAGAGGCGGCGGCGCTGCGGCGCAAAAAATTAGGCTTCGTTTTCCAAAAATTCAACTTAGTTCCGGTGATGACAGCGGCGGAAAATATTGCTTACCCGTTGATGCTAAATGGCTACAGCCTGCGCGATCAGCGTACTTTAACGCGCACTATGCTAGTCAAAGTGGGGTTAGAAACGCTGGCTCACCACCGGCCGGATCACCTTTCAGGCGGTCAGCAACAGCGCGTAGCCATTGCGCGCGCGCTGATCCATAACCCAGAAATGGTGATTGCCGACGAACCTACCGCCAGTTTAGACAGCCATACCGCCAATGTGGTGATCGACATCATGAAAAGCCTTGGACACGAAATGGGCACCACTTTTATTGTGGCTACGCACGACGCGCGCATGGCCAACCGCTGCGACCGAACCTTGCAGCTTGTGGATGGCAAAGTGATTCAGGAGGCGATGAAATGGGCAAGCTGATTTCTATGGAATGGCGTATGGCGGCGCTGAATTTACTGCGTAATCGCCGCCGCAGCCTGCTTTCGGTATTGATCATTGCCATTGCGGTTTTCGCATTGACTAGCGCCGGAGGATTTGGCCTTTATACTTACCAAGCACTGCGCGAATCCACTGCGCGCGACACCGGGCATTTAACGCTCAGCCAACCGGGCTTTTTTGAGCAAGATGAAGAGTCGCCACTGGCTAATGGGATTGCCGACAGTGCGTTGATTGTTGAGCGATTAATCGACGATAAGCGGATACGAGGCATTCAGCCACGCATTGAGTTTAGCGGGTTGGTCTCTAACGGTAGCAAATCGACCATTTTTGTCGGTTCCGGCGTTAACCATAAAGAGTTTGATATGAAAGGGCCATTTTTGGACGTTCGCCAAGGCAAAACCTTGTCCAATATCGACTCCCCTCGATTTGATGCGAGTGAGCCAGAAGTGATGCTGGCGGTGGATCTCGCCAAAAACTTAAACGTGTCGATTGGCGACTGGGTTACTTTACTGACCAGTACCGCTGATGGCGCGCTCAACGCGGTTGATTTCAAAGTGCACGGCATCTATTCCACGGGAGTGCCTGAATTGGATAAACGCCAATTGTATCTGCACATTCAATCGGCCTCTGAGCTGTTAGCTTCGAATAAAGTGAGCACCTTATCGCTGTTTTTGTTTAGCACCGAACAGACAGAAAGTATGCGGCATTGGGTTGAAAACAAACTGTCATTAATGAGCCTTCGCCAAGCGATTCAAGTGACGCCTTGGCAGCAGCGCGCGTTTTTTTATCAAAAAGTAAAAGATCTTTACGATCGCATCTTCGGCATCATGGGGTTGGTGATGGGGTTGGTGGTCTTCGTCGCGCTATTTAACACCTTAACCATGTCGGTCACGGAGAGAACCCGAGAAATCGGAACGCTGTCGGCGCTTGGCACTTACCCAAATGAAATCGTCGCCAGTTTCATACGCGAAGCCGTACTGCTAGCCATTTTAGGTACGCTGGTGGGTGCGGCGCTCAATGCACTAACAAGCGTGTTATTGATGGTAGTCGATGTGCAAATGCCACCGCCACCGGGACGCACGGAAGGGTATCCTTTGCATATTTATTTTTCATGGGAATTGGTTCTGCTGAGTGCGTTTGGCGTACTGAGCATTTGTATTGCAGCGGCTTGGTTGTCGGCACGCAAAGGGGTCAACAAGCCAATCACGGAGGCACTGGCTTATGTATAAATGGATAATGTTATTACTGATCACGCTTAGCGGTGGCTACTCGGCCGCTGGCTGGGCGGCGCTGGATGCTGGGCAAATGACCAAAAACGCCGACCAATATCGCCTTGGTTACAGCGCGGCTAAAGTCGTCTCTTTGGTGTCGCTTTATGAACGTGGTGAGCTCGATAAAACGCGTCAATATCACGTGTATACCAAAGCCAATCGCGACTCGTTAGTGGTGTTCAAATCCTCCGTTGAAGCGGGGCAAAAAATGCTGATGCTCGATGAAAACTACTGGTTGTTGATGCCAAAAAGCCGCCGCCCTATTCGTATTACGCCAATGCAAAAACTGCTTGGTGAGGCTTCGGTGGGCGATATTTCAACACTGACGTGGAGCGAGGATTACCAAAGTCAATTGATGGGTGAAGAGCAGATAGAAACACCCAATGGTCAACCTTACCTGACGCATAAGTTGTCATTACTGGCTGTCACAGAAGGGGCGAACTACCAGCAAATTATCTTATGGTTGGATAAAGAGAACGATTTCCCAATCAAAGCTTCTTTGTATTTACGCTCTGGAAAACTGGCCAAGCAGGCTTGGTTTCGCGCTGGTGAAAAAGAGGGACGAATGCGCGTAACCAGTATGACGCTGCTTGATCAAATTCAACCGACCAAAAAAACGGTGGTTGAGTATCAACACATCGAGCCCATGGAGCTAGATGAAAAATATTACAACCCCGCCTATCTGACTCGTAACAGTCTATCGGAGTTATGAGATGAAGCGTGTTGCGTTCGCTTTTTTAACTAGCGTGTTGAGCTTAGCTGCGCAGGCAGAAGCCCCCAGTTTTGATTGGGATTGGGTAATGAGCGCATCCACCACGGCGCATCGCGACAGCCTTTTTTTTCCTAGTAATCAAGCGCGCGATACGCAGCAGATTGAGGCGTTATTGGATGTAGAAATGAGGTGGCATGGCTGGTTGGGTCTAGTGGCTATCAAGCAAAACGCCTTGTGGAGTAGCGATGCACAGCAGCACACCGACAGCGAGTTCATTCTACAAGAACTGTTTTGGCAAGGCAGCCTAGTGCTGGCTGATGTGCCGTTTGAGCTGACACTAGGAAAAGTGCGCTTGGATTGGGGAGTGGGCTACGGTTATCGTCCGCTTGATCTCTTTCAGCCTTATCGCCGCAATCCGGTCGGTATTCAGGTAGAAGAGGGGGCCGGAACGCTCTCTGCTTCTTATTATGATCAGCAAGGTGAATGGACGATTTTTTATACAGATTCCTCTTGGACAGAGCAGCAAGGCAGCGAGTTACAACAAATGACCGAACAACAAGGGGCGGGCGTAAGGCGTTATCAGTTGATGGGCAATGCCGAATGGCAGGCGATTGCTTATTATGATGACGTTCGACGCGGCGTGCTAGGTAGCTCCTTTGTTACTGTGCTCACTGACGCATGGGAAGTGCATGCGTCAGCGCTCTATCAGCGTCATTATTTGGCGTACCAACAGCCCAGCGCGTTGGCTCAAGCAGTTTACTCTCAACAACAAGAGATTGAATCGCGCATGGCTCTTGAATCACGAACTCAAGGCTATCAGGCACTGGTGGGTTTCAACTGGTCGGGAAGTGATGGGCAAAGCGTCATTGCAGAATATTGGTTCGACAGTCGCAGTTGGGGAAAAGAGCAGTGGCAACAAGCGCAGACCAACGCGGATTCGGTTCGTTATCAGCATAATCAAGCGTTAGGTTGGTCTTACGCACAAGGCTATAACCACGTGAATCTCGTGCAGCATAATGTGATGTTGCATGCTTCGTTAGATAGCCAAGCTTGGCGTCATTGGCCGTGGAGCCAGAGTATTGAATGGTTGCAAGGTTTAGTGCCGACACTTGATGTGCTGATTGCACCGCAAGATGGCGGCGTGATCGCTACCCAATGGCTCAATTACTCAGTGTACGATTCGGGTACAGCCTCTATCGAAATCGAACTGGCCGCACGTTTTATGACTGGGCCTGCTGACTCTACATATGCAAACTTACCAGATAAGCATATGATTCTATTAAATATGAAAGGGAAATTCTAATGTGCGAGAAAGTTGAGATTCGAAATCTTGCCAAAAGCTTGTTATTTACTTCGCTGTTTTGTGTGGTGATCGCCTTTACCACTCAGGCTATTTGGCCCAGTGACATCACGTTGCACTTAGCAATAAGCTTTGGCTACGGTTACAGCGCTGTGGCTATTGCTCACTTATTGAGTCGCTTCGCACCGCAGTTGTCCGCTCGCTTAGTGAACGTTTTTTCGCTCACGGGGTCGATGATTTTCGGTACGTTACACGCTTATTTATGGCTTAGTAAATACGCGCACTTTAGTCATTTTTCAGCAATGAAACCGGTGATTTTTCTCGGTTTCGTTTTTACTGGCGTTTGCTTTTTCTACTTCTACGCGCATGAACAAAAGCTGATTGCTGAAAAAGCGCTAGAAGCCTCCAAACGGCGTCAATCTGAACAAGAGAAAGCCTTGATTTTGAGCCAGTTGCAGCAGTTACAAAGTCAAATTGAACCCCATTTCTTATTTAATACGCTTGCCAATATCAGCGTGTTGATTGGCTCTGAGCCTTATAAAGCGCAAATGATGCTCGAAAAACTAACCGACTTATTGCGTGGGTCGCTGCGTAGTAACCGCAATCGCACCACAACGCTACGTGAAGAGTTACATTTAGTCGATGCGTATTTGGGTATTCAAAAAATTCGTTTAGGTGATCGGCTGGATTATGAGATTGCAATGCCTGGCGCAGCGGATGACATTCCTTTGCCGCCGATGCTGTTACAACCTTTGGTTGAGAATGCTGTTAGCCATGGTATTGAGCCTAAAGCCGCGGGGGGAAAAGTGACCATCAAAAGTGAAATTTATGACGAGTGGTTTGAAGTCAGTGTCTGTGACAGTGGCATTGGATTACAGCCGAGTGCTCTTTCAGCAGGACATGGTATTGCGTTGGATAATATTCGCCAGCGCTTAAGCGGCCTATTCGCTGATGATGCGTGTCTCACTATCGCCCAAAATCATGATGCTGGCGTGACGGCAACGATTAGAATAAAGCGGCTATTGTTGGACCAACTACAAGGAAGTGCCACATGAGTACTGTCTCTGCGACCGCTATTATTGCTGATGATGAACCGTTATTGCGGCATCATTTAAACCGTGCATTAGGAGAAGTGTGGCCAGAGCTCGATATTGTCGCGCAAGCCGAAAATGGACGTGTGGCATTGTCCATGATTGAGCAGCATCAGCCTGAGGTGGCCTTTATTGATATTCGAATGCCAGAAATGGATGGTATGTCGCTCGCTAGGCAATTGGCTGGTTTGGCAAAGCCACCACTGATTGTATTTATCACCGCCTATGATGAGTATGCCATTCAAGCTTTTGAAGCCAATGCGGTGGATTATTTATTGAAACCGCTTTCTGAAGCGCGTTTAGTGCAGTGCTGTACTAAGTTGCAGCTAAGATTAGCCGAGCATTCTTCTGAGCGACAATTACCTGATTTGCAAACCCTTTTACAGCAGATACAGCATATAAGCCAACAGGCATCGCCGTCGTTTTTAAGCTGGTTAAAAGTTCAAAAAGGTGAAGATATTCACCTGATTTCGGTGGCGGATATGTTGTACGCTAAAGCCGAAGACAAATATTTATCCATATACGTAAAGAGTGATTCTGGAGTGCTGGAGTTCTTACTGCGCAGTTCATTGAAAGAGTTGCTGCAACAGCTTGACCCGAATCAGTTTTGGCAAATCCACCGTTCAACGGCAGTGAATGTTGCCAAGATAGATAAAGTGAAAAAAGAGTTCACGGGTAAAATGTACGTCTTGATTGGTCATGATAAGTTACCCGTCAGCCGTGCGCTGCAAGCTCAATTTAAGTCGTAACTGAATTTAAACCGCCGTTCGATTGATCGCGTGATTAGCGGTGTGCGATCTGCTTGGCGGACAGGGTGAATCGGAAGAAAGCATCCACAGACATAGGTTCAGAATAATAAAAACCTTGGATGTAACGTACACCCAACAGCTCTAATTCTCTCACCTGATCTTGGTTCTCAACGCCCTCAGCAATCAGCCGCATGTTCAATTGCTTTGCTAGTTTAATCATCGACACTAACACCGAAGTAATGGCTGAATTTTGATGCAAGCTTTTAATAAACACTTGATCAATTTTGAGAGTATGGAAGTCATGTTGGTGGATAAAATTTAAGCCTGAGTAGCCGGTACCAAAATCGTCAATGGCGATTTTAAAGCCTAGCTGTTTCAGTCGCTGTAAGTTTTCCATGGCTAACTTCAACTCGTCCACGTTGAAATGGTTGTCCTCGGTGATCTCCAACAGAAGTCGTGGAACAATGGCTGGGTGTTTTGCCGCGTAGCGTTTCATGTAATCCATAAAGTAATTATCAATGATCAATAACCGGCTGACGTTGATGCTGATGTATTGATCGTGCAACGCATGTTTGTGCTGCTCCACACATTCTGTCACCAATTTCAACACACGGTAGGTGATTTGGTGAATCACGCCAATACGCTCTGACAACGGGATAAAAATGGTGGGTGAAATATAGCCTTGAGAGGGTTCATTCCAGCGCAGTAGCGCTTCGCTACCAACAATTCTATTCTCGGTAATGTCGACGATCGGTTGTAAATAGAGTTCCAACTGATGGTTTGATATTGCCTCTCTCAAAGAGACTTCTAAGGTATTTCGGCTGAGGTGATAGTTGTAATAAGCAAGATAAATCAAAGAGATAATACTTGCTGTAAGCAAGGCAAGCCATAAGTTATCGAGAAAATGGTAAGCATAAGATCCGTTATTTAAGTAGATCTGAATTGAGAGTGGGTAATGCTCGGATTTAAAGAGAAAGCTAGTATGAGCAGAATCGATCTCTTCCTGATCACTGCGAATACTTTGGCTTAACACATTGACCTGATAGCCGTAGTGCCATTTGGCAAGTTTAGGAGCGACTAGGTTCATAAACTGTTCTGGAGGCATCAGTGCATTGAGGCCGCTCATATCTGGCTGTGAAGAATAGACAAAAAATGTTTGCTCTTTACTGCGAGATTTGGTTAATGAAATGGTCGTATTCGTTGGAGATTGTTTAAGCCTGTCAAGAATATGTTTGTACAAATGAATGGTGGTATGGCCTTCATTACTGGTGCAAAAAATAGTCCCGTGAGCGTTGTACATGCCCACTTCTTTGACCATTTTCGAGCGAAATACATAGCTCCTCAGAGCAATGATGTCTTTTCTTTGGCAGTGCTTTGAAATGTTTTTACTTAACTGGTTCAGTTCATCCGACGTTTGATTGATGTGATGTTCCAGTTGTGTAATGGCTTGTTCACCGAAACGGGTTGCCAGCCGATTAGTGTCGTAAAAGTTTTTAATTATCGCCAAAGCGAACACAAAAAAGAAAATACCCAAAATAGGTGCGAATGTGCTTACCTTTGTCGACAGTATTCCTTTTGCTATGCTAAATGTGCTCGGTGAACTGTCATTATTGTGCATTACAGACAGTGCTCATAGGTTATTACCAGTAAAAATCAGTATTGCTTTGATGTTGATTACTATAAGTAATTAATCCCTAAACGTAACCTAAGTAACTGTCTCAAAAATGAGATGATGTGCAGTAATCTGCTTGTCAATCTCTTTGCTAAACGTCTCTAATTTCATATTTTTCTTAATATACAAGCCGATAGGTTTTCTTATGTGGCGTTTCGCTAGCCAGACTCTGTTTTGACGCTAGTGATGCTTTAACGCACAATTATGCTCAGTGATGTAATTTACATAAATATAAATTTGCATAATCAATTGCGACTAAAATAACAGTTGTCTATTGCTCGTTTTCTGAATCGATTTGCTAAAGAAGTATCTGGGGGCTCTATGGATTTACATGTGGTTGTTCAACCTGCGTTAGTACAAGAAGTGGTTGGTGATGTTATCGCAGCAGATGCCAAAGGTAATGCGCGTAAAGTAAGCGCGGGTGATCAATTAAATAAAGATGAAATCTTAATCACAGTGAATCATTCGTCGGTGACGATACTGTTTAATGGCCAAGCTACCGTAGTCGATCAGAATTGTATTACTTGTTTTAGCAATGCGTCACCAGATTCTGAGAGCTCAGTTGACTTAGTTCAATTTCCGATTGAAGGCGAGATCAACGCTGATCTGAGCTTATTAGACGAGGTGAGTTTTGACGCAGATAATATTGCTGCCATCCAACAAGCCATTTTAGATGGCCAAGACCCGACCCAAATACTTGAAGCAACCGCCGCCGGAGCCGGTGGTGAAGGCTCTGCAAATGCTGGCTTCATCACCATTGATTACAACTTTGCAGAAGTATTGGCGAGTACGTTTTTCGAAACTACAGGGCGTGATGCTCAGCAATCATTGACTGAAACGAATTTGAGTCCGTTGCGTTTTACCGCTGGGGGTGAATCATTATCAGCGGCATTAGCTGAAGGTTCGCTCTCACTAAATTCGTACCCACAATCAGTGACGGCAAATGTTTTAATCGCGGCGGGAGATCTGCCACTGGATGCCGCCTCTTTTGTCCCTGAATCCCTTTCATTAGCTGCGCTATTGTCAGAGCTGAAGAGCGATATTACTTCGGCTGGGCGATCAGTAAGCTTTCGTTACGATGCTACGGCTAACCATATTGTCGGTGAACTTGACGGCAGTGAAGTGCTACGGATTGATTTAGTGGCGACGTCTGTCGGTAAAGACATCAACTTAGAGATAGTGACGACCATTAGTCAACCGATTGACCATGTTCCCTCCGTGGGAGGTGGCTTAGTTTCTTTTGCTAATGATCAAATTGCGATTCAATTCGATGTAACCGGTTCTGATGCGGGTGGAAATCCTATTCGCTCGCCGATTTCTATCGCAATCAGTATTGGTGATGGTAATAACCCTGTTATATCCGATGAACCGTCGACGTCCGTTTATGAGGATAATTTGGCAAATATCGGTTCGGATGCCAGTGCTTCACAGACGATTACCGTTTCAGGACAGTTTGATACTCAATTGGGTTCTGATCAAATTGAAAGTTATCAGTTGGATTTAAGTGCTAATCCGTTGGCGGGGTTAACCTCGGCTGGTGTCGCGGTGCAATTGGCCTCTTCCTCGTCATTGAACGGGGTTTATACCTATCAGGCGAGCGCCAATGGCCAGCCTATTTTTGAGTTGATATTAAACCCAGACGGTCGTTACCAGTTTACGTTACAAGGCGCGCTGGATCATCCAGTCAATAGTGATGAGTTATTACTCAACCTTTCGGTATTGGCAACCGATTATGATGGTGATAGCTCTGAAAGTGTGCGTTTACCAATCAACATTATTGACGATAAACCTGAAATCATTGGTGTGGATGCGCTCAGCGTTGACGAAGACGATTTAGCGTCAGGCTCAGACAGCAGCAAAGAGCCGTTGTTCGCCGAAGGCTATTTCACCACTACCCAAGGGGCCGATACGGTAGCGAGTTATCAGCTTGATACCAGCATCAACCCCATCGCTGGATTAACCTCGCAAGGTGAAAGTGTGGTATTGGGCGCGGCGACAGTTGATGCCAACGGTAACTACCTCTATCAAGCAAGTACTACCCCAAGCGGTCAGACGGTATTTAGCTTAGTGCTTAACGCAGATGGCAGTTATCGTTTTACCTTACAAGGGCCAATTGACCATGCGCAGGGGAGCGATGAGCTACTGGTGAATTTCAAGGTGGTTGCAACTGACTATGATGGCGACAGCGCCAACATTCTGCTGCCTGTCACCATTCATGATGATCAGCCAATCATCGCGAGCGTGCAAGCGCTCAGCGTTGACGAAGACGATTTAGCGTCAGGCTCAGACAGCAGCAAAGAGCCGTTGTTTGCCGAGGGAGTTTTTACTACTCAAAGCGCGGATAAGGTGGTGAGCTATCAGTTGGATACCAGCAGTAACCCGCTTGCAGGTCTAACTTCGCAAGGTGAAGCGGTGAGTTTGGGCACGGCGACAATCGATGCCGACGGCAACTACCACTATCAAGCTAGCGCTGCACCGAGCGGCAATGCAGTGTTTAGTTTGGTGCTCAATGCGGATGGTAGCTATCGTTTTACCCTGCAAGGTCCGATTGACCATGCGCAGGGGAGCGATGAGCTGCTGGTAAATTTCAAGGTAGTGACAACCGATTATGATGGCGACAGCACCAACATTTTGCTGCCCGTCACCATCCATGATGATCAGCCAATCATCACCGGCGTGCAAGCGCTCAGCGTTGACGAAGACGATTTAACGTCAGGCTCAGACAGTAGCAAAGAGCCGCTGTTCGCTGAGGGAGTGTTTACCACTCAAAGCGCGGATAAGGTGGTGAGCTATCAGTTGGATACCAGCAGTAACCCGCTTGCGGGCTTAACCTCGCAAGGCGAAGCGGTGATCTTGGGCGCGGCGACAATCGATGCCAATGGTAACTACCACTACCAAGCCAGCACCACACCTAGTGGCAATGCGGTGTTTAGCTTAGTGCTCAATGCGGACGGCAGTTACCGTTTTACTTTGCAAGGTCCGATTGATCACGCCGCAGGCAGCGATGAGCGACTGGTGAATTTCAAAGTGGTGGCGACGGACTATGATGGCGACGCCTCTGACATTCTACTGCCTGTCACTATTGTGGATGACAAGTCAACGATTGTCGGCATTCGCACCGGTAGCGAACAGAGCGTGGATGAAGATGACTTAGCCTCGATCGGTTCTGATCGTTCAGACAGCACCGTTATTGCTGGGCACTTTGATGTAATTGATGGTGCCGATGGTATTGTCAGTTATCAATTATCGGATCTTGTAACGCCTGTCGAGAATTTAACGTCCGGTGGTCAAGAGATAGAGATCATCCAAATTTCAAGCAGTAATGGTGTCACTGTTTATGAAGCGGTGATTAAGAATACGACGGACGTGGTTTTTCGTCTCACGCTAAATGGCTCGGCCGATAGTTACCAATTTGAACTGCTTAAAGCCATCGACCACCCTACTGCTGCTGGCGAAAATCTCTTTATTTTAGATCTTCCGATTACTGCAACTGATAGAGATGGCGATGTTTCAGCCTCAGTGAGTTTGCCAATATCGATTGTTGATGATATTCCAACTTTGCATGATAAAAGCATCACTAGTGTTGAAAATACGGCGATAAAAACAGTCAATTTATTTAGCCAAGACAACAATACCTCACCGGATACTCAAGGTGCAGATCATGGTGCGATCACTAAATTTGTGGCCATTGATGAAGCGGGTCGTGATATTCAATTTAGGGATGGCAATGGCGCAAGCTTAGCTAATGAAATTGAACTTAACGGCATCACAAAAACGGTCACGGTTGTCGAAATAAAAAATGGTGTTGAGCGTGATTTAGGCACACTGACGATTACGCCTAACGGTAACGCGACATTTAAACCAGTTGCTAGCCTTGAACATGGTGATGATCCGACCATTTCATTTACTGTCGATGTCACTGCGCAAGACTTTGATGGCGATGTCTCAACCGAACAGTTGAACATCAATATTCTTGATAGAAATGCCACTATCACAGTTGCTAATGTTATTGGCGCTGAAGACGCTGGACGCGATGGTGTCACTATTTTGTTTAACGACCCCAATCAAATCACTAATAGCCAAGATAACCAATCCGGCTTAAATACTTCACCGCTTAAAGTGGATTTGCAGATCAATCTTTATGATTTGGATCGCAATGAATCGATTGGTGATGTAAAAATCACGGCCAGCAACGCGCATGGCGATTTTTACTATCTCAATAGTTCGGATGTTTATGTCAAATTAGAGCTAGTCAGTGGACGATTTGTTTTGCCCGCAGATGCGGTGGAGCAAAGCTTAACAGGCAGTGTTGCTAAGATTGAAAACTTGTATTTTGTGCCTGACCGTCACTATGCCAGCGCTAACGGTGGCTTCCAACTCAATATTACTGTGCAGGTTTTGAATAATGGCCTGCATGATCATAATGTGAACGGGAAATTGCGCATTGAGGTGGAAAGTGTTGCCGATATTGCGACTTGGAACTCAAGCAGCCAATTTCATTATGATGCAGTAGAAGATAGTGACAATATTACTCTCGATGTTTTAGCGCAGACACAAGATAACAGCACCCCCGAAACAATCCTGTATGAGATCCGCTTTACTCAAGGTGAAGGTGAGGCGCAGCTAGTTTATGCCGATGGTACGCCGGTTGTAATGAGCTCGGATGCTTCAGGTCACTATTATCTTGTTAGTGCGAGTAACATTAACCAAGTGCAAGTTGACCCTAATGATAATTTCAGTGGTCAGATCAAACTTGATATTACAGCGATCACGACCGAGCAAAATAACGCTCACGTTGGTAAAGAGAGCGCTCGATCAGAAACGAAAGAAATCGTGATAGATGTTAGCCCTGTTGCCGATATGGGTAGCTTCTCTGTCAATCGAATCAATGTTTTTGAAGATAATGCCGCTACGCAAAATACCGTTGACCCCACCACAGATCACGATCCCTTGTTATTAAGTGAAGTCATTACGATGGCGGGATCCGTTGATTCTGATGGTTCAGAAACACTCTATGTGCGTCTTTCTGATTTTTCAGAAACAGGTGTCACACTGATTTGGTTGGGAGCAGGAGCCAGCGAAATATCACAAATAACCGATGCCAATGGTCATACTTATTATGAAGTTCCTGAACAATATCTTGACCAAGTTGAAGTGCTACCCCCATTGCATAGCAACGCTGATTTTACCTTCTCTGTTGAAGGGATTATTAAAGATAGCGTCAATCTTTCTACGGGTGTGGTGACAGATGAAATATCGTTAGGTGCTAAGACGGTTAATGTTTCAGTTAAGGGCGTAGCAGATATTCCAACCATTGATTTTCACTCAAACAGTACTAACACTTGGAATGAATTTAGTGAAAATGGTCTGCAAGTGATTGAAACGACGATTGATGAAAATCAATCCGTTGGCTTTGGCTTTAGTGTGTTATCCGGTGAGCTTGCGGATAACCCAGCGGACAGCTCTGAGTCGATCACCGTTTTGCTGTCGAACATTCCAGATGGTGTCAAACTGTATGACAGTGTTGGTAGCGTGATTAACTTGGTATTTGTTGGTTACGATACTGCGCAGCAACCTATTTATCAGGCGAATCTAACTTCAGCGCAGGTTGATTCAGGTATTCGAGTTGAGCCATCTCATTCATCGACCGAAAACATCAACATCAAAATGACCACCATCGTTACTGAAAATGATGGACATACGCGTCAAATTGAGTCGGAAATTCGCATTAAAGTGGCACCGGTGATTGATGTTGTTGACAACTATCAATCTCACTCGCTTGGTAACGAGGACAGCCGCATTAATATTCATTGGCAGCCAGAAGAAGAACAACATCTTGATGCTGATGAATATTTTGCCTCTGTTACACTTTCTGGCTTCCCAGCTGGTAGTACTATTTACGTCGATGGTGTTGTCACGGGCTTAGACAGTGATGGCAAGCTCATTTTGACCCCCGCACCGGGACAGAGCGATCAAGATTTCTCAGCGCAAGTGCTGACAACTGGTTACGTTCAAGTTCGGCCACCAGAGCACTCCAGTACTGATTTTACCTTGAGCACTGAGATTGTGGTTAAAGAGCAAGACAACGAATACGTCGATGCAATCAATTCTGGAGAAGGTATTGCTTCGAAAGTCATTCACGGCTCTGTTGATATCACGGTAAGGCCGATAGTTGAAGCTGATGGACAACTGCGTGTTGAAGAAAACGGCGTAGTTACAAATAAAGCTGTCGCAGATGCCTCTGGTGCTATCTACTTTACTATTAATGATGCGGCCGGCGGCGAGCCTAATGCGAACGTTATACGCTTTGATAATGCAGACACTCAATCGACAGAAGGTTACCAATCATTAGAAGTGGTCGACCAACTGGTGGTGCGTTTTAGCAATATTACGCCACAGGTACTTGATCAACTACTGATTACTGGTGCAATTAATAATGGGGATGGCTCATGGACCATTGTTGATGAGCAGAATTTCAGTGTAAAAGCACCGAATGGCCTGACATTGAGTAGTGGTAACGATCCTGATGGTGATGGTTATAACGACATCACTGTGACCATTTTTGCCCAAGTGTATGACCAAGGGGAAGATAGCTCTGAAGCCAAAGTAGTTCGACAAGTGCAATCAGAGCTCACCTTACAATTTCCGCTCACTGCTACGGGCAACAACACGGTAGCAGCTGACATTACTTTAGTTGGCAATGCGGATGATATTGTATTAGGCATCGAAGATAACGCTATTAATTTAGGTCAGCAAATCCAAGATAAATTGATGGTGAGCGCTTCAGGTTTTGATGGTGTAGAAGATGAGCTCAGTATTGTCATCGCGCAAAGTGTGCTACCAGCGGGCGCAAGTTTATCTGGTGGTCATTTTGATTTCGTTGATGGCTTGTATGTATACAAAGGTACCGTGAATACCGATGGCTCGATTTCAGGGTTAGAAAATCTGCAACTGCATCTGCCTGAAGATTACGCGGGCGACTTTAATTTGCCGATCACTTTTGTAACGACAGACACGGCTTCTGGTGATGAAAAAACCTTCAGTACGCAAATCCCAGTGGCAGTTTCTCCGGTAGCTGATGTTCCCGGAACGCATCAACCGCAAGATGATGACACTACACCCAAAGCGACATTGACCATAGAAGGCACGCTTGGGTTAGATGCAAATCATCAGCCGACTTCAAGCTTGTCCGACGTTCCGACCAATGACGGCATCGGGTATGAAGATGGTATTATTCATCTTTCGCTCGACATTGACCTTGCTGATATTCGCAATAGCGCTACGGAAGGACAAGAGGTGCTGAGCGAAGTCACCTTAACCCTGCAAGGAACCAATATCGGAACCTTTGTTGATGCGCAAGGCAATGATCTTGGTACCAGTATCACTTTTAGTCAGTCTCAGCTACCTGCGGCATTAGACAATGTTTATTTCAAACCCGCACCCAATTATCCGACTGGCGATGATGATAATACCGTCAACATTACCGTGGCGGGGAAAGTGACTGATATCACGCAATTTGATGATACCAATGCCAATACGTTGGGAGTAGTCAATACCGATGCTGATAAACCATTTACCACACAAGTAAGTTTTGATGTGACGCCAGTGGTAGACGACGTCATTATTTCCAGTGGTGGTAGCAGCAATATTGAAGTGAGCGGTCTGGAAGATGAGTGGATTGTCCTTTCTAAACCGGGTTCCGAATTTACCGTTGATCTGACCGATACAGATGGCTCTGAGGTATTTGTGTCGATCAAGCTTACTGGGGTGCCGACGGATTTTGTCGTGAGTTCTCTCTCTTCTGACTATACCGTGAAAAATAATGGTGGTGGTGAGTGGAGCATTCAGATTAACAACCCAGCACAAACCTCGATCAATTTATCCGATATTGCGATGAAACCTGCGAAGAACTTTAGTGGCGAAGTGGAAATCGGCATCAAGGTCTTCACCCAAGAATCCTTGCTTGGTGTGCCAGTAGAGCATAACGGCAGCTTTAGATTAGATATTACGCCCGTTGGGGATGTGGTGGATGTTGAACCAGTGACTAACGGCGCTGGCGATGAAGGCGTTGACATTGAAATTGATATCAACGCGCAAATTATCGATAAAGCCGATTCCATTGCAGCCGGTGCGAACCATAGTGAAAACTCGCCAGAAACGTTGCGAATTGAAGTTTCCGGGGTGCCAGATGGAGCAAGTATTGCATTGCCTGATGGCACGCTGGGGACTTACATCGGCGGTGGCGTATGGTTGTTGAATGCCGATGCGCAAAGCTTAGATAAACTGATTTTTAATTCTGGTGATTGGCATAAGGACACTTGGGCGGGAGATCTGACGATTAAAGTACAGTCGGTCGATACAGGGCTGGACGGTACTGAACATTTGGGGCCTGCGCGTGAGTTTACTGTTTCAGTTGATGTTCAGGCGGTCAATGATGCGCCCACCATTGATAGTGCTACGGTCACCACAACGATTGATGAAGAGGCGGGGCAAAAAGTTACCGGCTTGAGTGTGAGTGATGTCGATTATGCAGGCTCACATGCCAACGACCCCATGACGGTGATTTTGAGCGTGAGCGAAGGTTTGCTCAGTGCCGTGATCCCCGCGTTAAGTTCTGTCACGCAGAGCACCAATTTGGCTGGAGAACTCGTCCTACAAGGCACGTTATCGGATATCAACGCACTACTTAATAGCAGCGATCCCGCCAGCGGCGTTTTTGTTGATGCCACCGCGATTGGTAGTGACCATATTGATCTGACAATTAAGGCCAATGATGGTGGTGTTTATGCCGACAATGTTTCTGGTATGGCGCTAGAAGAGACAGAAACCGTCAGTATTGCGGTGACGCCCAAAGCCAATACGCCGATATTAACCCTTGATCCGAGCTTTAATTATATGAAGCAGACGTATGTTAGCCAAAGTATCAGCGCTCAAGGTATTGCATTGCTGGGGTTAATCGCGGCATTAACGGATAGCCATGAAGTGTTGTCATTGGAGATCGACAGTCTGCCAAGTGGCGCTACGCTTTCTAGTAGCTCGGGCAGCGTGACTGAGCAAAGCGGGGTGTGGATTGTTTCCGCTGATGCTATCGACGGATTACAGGTTAGTGGGCTCGATTTAGGGCAACACACTCTGTCGGTAGCGGCTATCTCAACAGAAACGGATGGTAGCCGTGCAGCCTCTGCATCAATTGATATTGCGATTGAAGTATTGCCTGACGGCAGCACGATTGATCAATCAACGAACGGGGATGATGCGCAATTGCTCGCCGGTAATGTTGGAGCGCAGTTGCTAGGAGGCAGTGGTCATGATCACCTTGAAGGTGGCGATGGTGATGACTCTTTAGTGGGTGGTGGCGGAAATGATACCTTGATTGGCGGGCTTGGTGCCGACATCTTAACCGGGGGAAGTGGCGCTGACATATTTAAATGGACGCTCGATACTGTTGATGAGCAAACCGACACTATCACTGATTTCAACGCTGGTGAAGGTGATGTGATCGATCTCACTGATGTTGTGGCCGATTTACATTTGCCCATGGATCAACTGCTCGTTTCGCTACACACTTCTCATCAGATAGAAGCGAAAGTGATGACCAACACGACGGATGTGGAATTGGAAATTTTGACGGACAATAACGTACACCAAACCATTGTGGTGCAAGATCTTGCCAGCCAATTCAATTTTGATGGCATGGCGTCGATTGACATTGTTGGTTTCTTATTGGACAACAACATTATCAAGCATGACGTTTAAATAAAGAAAAGGGCAGTTAAATAAAGAAAAAGTGCACCCAACGGCTTCAGGCTCAGTTGGGTGCACTTTTTTATTTAGCAGTAAACACACTCCAGCGCTGTATCAGTCTGGGGCATTTACAGTGGGTTAACCAATGATGATTTGGCTCAGTACATAACCTAAACAGCACGCACTCACGACGCCAATTAAACCGACGGACATGAACGAGTGGTTGAAGTAGTACTTACCGATTTTGGTGGTTCCTGTGGTATCAAAGTTGACCGTTGCAATATCTGACGGATAGTTTGGAATGAAGAAGTATCCGTACAGTGCGGGCATTAATCCCACCAGTAGCGCAGGTTCTAAACCTAGCCCGAGGCCTACAGGTAGCATCATTACCGCTACTGCGGCTTGTGAGTTCACCACAACAGAAACAATGAATAGTGCAAGCGCGAAGGTCCAGTGATGGTCGGTAACCATCTCAACAATGCCTGATTTAAACTGCGGCATCGCGTATTGGAAATAGGTATCCGACATCCAAGCGATACCGAAGATGGCAATTGCCGCTACCATACCTGATTTGAATACCACACCGTTTGGTACATCTCGTGGGTCGGTTTTGGTTGCCAGTAAAATGATACCGCCAAAGCAGAGCATCATCATCTGGATAACCACCGCCATACTGATCGGTTTACTGCCTTCAACAATAGTGCGTGTTTCTGGCACCATCGCTAGCACGACTATGGTTAATATCGCACCAATGAAAATCAACACAGAATTGCGCGCTGCCGCGGGTAACGTTTCATTCAGCGTTGTCGCGGTTGTGTTTAGGATTTTCTCTTTCCACACTGGATCTTGCAGACGTTCTTGATACTCAGGATCATCATCTAGTTCTTTCCCGCGGCGCAAGCTGTACAAAGACATCAACAGCGTACCGAATAAGGTCGCAGGCACAGTGACCAGCAAAATAGAGAGCAAGGTGATCTCGTGTTGAATATTCGACAATTGAGCAAGGTAGTAGACAACGGCCGCTGAGATTGGGGAAGCGGTAATCGCGATTTGCGAAGCAACAGAAGACGCAGCCATTGGACGTTCAGGACGGATCCCATTTTTCAATGCCACATCACCAATGATCGGCATGATGGAATACACCGCATGGCCAGTACCCAGCATAAACGTCATTGCGTAAGTGACGAACGGTGCAATCAAAGTGACATTTTTCGGGTTCTTACGCAGTAAACGTTCTGCCACTTGCAGCATGTATTTCAATCCGCCAGCCGCTTCGAGTATTGAAGCACAGGTGACAACGGCAAGAATGATCAACATGACGGTGATCGGTGGTGATGTGGGTGGCATTTTGAAGACAAAAACTTCAATGACCAAGCCAATACCAGAAACCACACCAAGGCCAATACCACCGTAGCGTGAGCCTATATAGAGCATTAATAGCAGGAATAAAAATTCCAAATACAACATATCTGTTTCCTATCCAAAGGTGTTAATGAAAATATTGTCTAACGTAACGTTAAAAAAAGATGAAACCTTGTTCACACAACCATTTACCC
>NZ_CAWNHY010000245.1:0-24033 GCF_963874335.1 Vibrio sp. V10_P2A27P122
CGACTGAACAATTCACAACATGCTGGTGCAATAGGGCTATCTCCTGTGTACAAGACTCTGAACATCAGACACTCCGCCCGCTCACGGATAGTTAATCAATACTGCCTTACACATGGAATGTCAAAATATTGGCGACACATTTTCCATGAATAGTATGAATAGTTGAACTTGCTCAAACTCCAGCCCAAAAAAAAAGTAGCCCGAAGGCTACCTTTTCGCATTGATCACATTAAAGGCTATTTTTTAGCGTTTTTACGCTTATCGGTAATTTCCCACCGCCCATTATCGTACAACGCCGTCCAACCTGAGGGTTTACCATCTATCTCAGTGCGTACATAGTGTTCTTTTGACTTACGACTAAAGCGTACAACCGCCGCCACACCATCAGGATCATGTGCAGGCGCATCAGCTAAGTATTGATACTTTGGTGCTAGGCGCTCTTTGAAACGAGCCAATTCTTCAACCAATGGCGCACGTGTCTCGCGAGATTTAGGGAAATTGCTCGCCGCAAGAAACAGACCTGAAGCGCCATCACGCAGTACAAAATACGCATCCGAGTTTTCACAAGGCAATTCAGGGAAATGGATAGGATCTTCTTTTGGTGGAGCAACTTCGCCGCTTCTTAAGATCTTACGCGTATTTTTACAGTCATCGCTGGTGCAATCCATGTACTTACCAAAACGGCCATTTTTCAGCACCATGTTTGACCCACACTTGTCACACTCGACAACTGGGCCATCATAGCCTTTAACTTTAAACTCACCGAATTCTACAACGTAACCTTCGCAGTTCGGATTGTTCCCGCACACATGCATTTTACGTGTGTCATCGATTAGATACGCATCCATCGCCGTTTCACAGATAGGACAACGCTTTTTAGCGCGCAGTGCAGCCGTTTCAACATCTTCTTCCAAGACATTGATGACGCCTTCTTCGTCACCTAGGTTAATGGTGGTTTTACAACGCTCTTTAGGCGGCAGTGCATAACCAGAACAACCGAGGAACACCCCTGTAGAGGCTGTACGAATTCCCATTGGACGTGAACATGTCGGACATTGAATGTCGGTCATCACGATGTGGTTGGGTTTCATACCGCCTTGTTCTTCATCCAGTTCAGCCGTTTCTAAATCTGCAGTGAAATCTTTAAAGAAATCGTCCAAGACTCCTTTCCAATTTGCAGATCCTGCTGCAATTTGGTCCAGCTTTTCTTCCATTCGCGCGGTGAAGTCATAGTTCATCAAGTCATTGAAACTGTCATCCAGACGATCGGTGACGATTTCACCCATTTTCTCAGCATAAAAACGTCGCTGATCCACTTTCACATAGCCGCGATCTTGAATGGTAGAGATGATAGAAGCATACGTCGATGGTCGGCCTATACCACGCTTTTCAAGCTCTTTTACCAGCGCAGCTTCCGTATAACGTGCCGGTGGCTTAGTGAAATGTTGTTTTGGATCTAACGTTTGCAATAACAACGTTTCGCCCACTTTCACTGGAGGTAAAATTTGGTCTTCATTCTTACCCATTGGACGTTGAACTCGTGTCCAACCATCAAATTTAAGGATGCGACCTTTCGCCTTAAGGGTGAATTCTGCAGCTTTCACGCTCACAGTGGTCGAATCGTATTGAGCTGGCGTCATTTGGCAAGCAACAAACTGATTCCAGATTAGTGCGTATAGCTTATGAGCATCCGCTTCCATACCTTGTAAATCATCGGCTTTAACATCCACACTGGATGGACGAATCGCTTCGTGCGCTTCTTGAGCGCCCTGCTTACTTCCATAAGCTAACGGATTCTCAGGTAAGTAGGCTTGTCCAAACTCACTACCAATATAGCTGCGAACCGCTTCAACCGCTTCAGCACTTAAGTTGGTTGAATCGGTACGCATATAAGTGATGTAACCTGCCTCATACAAGCGCTGAGCTAGCATCATCGTTTTCTTCACTCCGTAACCCAAGCGAGTACTGGCTGCTTGCTGTAACGTCGAGGTGATAAAAGGAGCGGAAGGTTTACTGCTGGTTGGGCGGTCTTCACGTTTACACACTTCGTAAGAAGCTTTTTCTAAAATCGAAACCGCTGATTTAGCTTCCGCTTCGTTGACAGGCTTAAACGCTACATCATTTTTTTGCGCAACCAACAGACGGAAATCCGTTTTATCTTGCGTTTTCGTATCAGCATGGATATCCCAGAACTCTTCAGGGACAAACGCGTTAATTTCACGCTCACGCTCAACAAGTAATTTCACCGCCACCGATTGGACGCGACCCGCAGACAAGCCACGCGCCACTTTTTTCCAAAGTAATGGAGAGACCATAAAACCCACCACACGGTCCATGAAACGACGCGCTTGTTGGGCGTTTACACCGTCGATATTCAATTCACCCGGTGTTTGGAAGGCTTGTTGGATTGCATTTTTAGTAATTTCGTTAAATACAACTCGTTTGTATCGCTGTTCATCGCCACCGATGATCTCACGAAGGTGCCAAGCGATGGCCTCTCCTTCGCGGTCCAAATCGGTTGCGAGATAAATGCAGTCGGCATCTTTAGCAAGCTTTTGCAATTCCGCCACTACTTTTTCTTTACCCGGCAAAATTTGGTAATTCGCTTCCCAGCCGTGATAAGGGTCGATGCCCATCTTCTTAATTAACGAACTGCGGTCTTTCTCGCTTTTCAAGCGTGCTTTCTCTTCAGCGCTAAGGTTCTTTGAAGAAGAACTAGGCGTTGCTTTTTTAGCGGTACTTTGACCTGCGGTTGGAAGATCACGAACATGCCCTACGCTCGACTTAACAATAAAATCTTTACCAAGATATTTATTGATCGTTTTAGCCTTGGCTGGCGATTCCACTATAACGAGTGATTTACCCATAATTGACTCAAATGCCCTTAATCATTACGCGAAAGTAAATCGCATGACGTTCTAAATTATTGCTTCTTTTTTTACTATCGAGCCAGTTAACAAGAAGATCAACATGTTTTTTAAAAATAAAATTCAACCACTCAATAATTGGTCAAAATGCAACCAGAGCTCAGTGGTCTATTCTCCGCCAGCCTTCCAACCTAAATTGAGAAGTTTAAAATCGAATCCTGTGGTACTTGTGAGCTTGACTTTCATTGCTGCAGCACTCTACTAAACGTGCTTTGGCGCTCATACTAAAGTGAGTATTATCAGTTCGCGAAATAAATCCAATGAAATATGCCGTAAGTCACACATTCTCATTGCATAAAAAATCGGCTTTCTTGATTAAGCTTAGACGTGACTTCTCTCTTTGGTCAAAACTTGAGAATCCACTCCATCGAATTTTGCGCCGAATTCTATTTGAAATCATTGAAATTACCTACCCTTTTACGGCACTATCCTCGCACATCTACTCATAGGACCGTAAAAGATGAGCGAAAAACAATCTATTACTGAATTTGATTTGTTACTTATTGCAAACCAAATCATTCAAGAACATGACGCTTATATCGTTGGCATGCGCGCCGATAGCGTTGAAGAAAAAGAGGATGTATTAGTTTTTAAAGGCAACTACTTTTTAGACGACAAGGGGCTGCCAACACCTAATACCACTGCGGTATTTAACATGTTCAAGTACCTTGCCTTGCATTTATCAAAGCAATTTACTCTCGTTCAATCGTAATTCTTGATGAAAAAAAGCCTCATTCGAGGCTTTTCATTCTTGGGTTTAAACACTCAATGCCTAGTGGCTTAGTTGCGCAAGCTGTTCAAAATAATCAGGAAACGTTTTCGAAGTACATTTAGGATCATTAATCGTCACTGCGGTATCGCTCAGTGCAACCAGCGAAAAACACATCGCCATTCGATGATCGTCATAAGTGTCGATTGCCGCATGCTGTAATGACGTTGGTGGTGTGATGATAATGTAATCATCCCCTTCCTCAACCTCTGCACCCACTTTACGCAGCTCCGTCGCCATTGCGGCTAAACGATCAGTTTCTTTAACACGCCAATTATATACGTTGCGAATGGCTGTGGTGCCTTTGGCAAATAATGCGGTCGTCGCAATGGTCATAGCCGCATCAGGAATGTGATTAAAATCGAGATCAACCGCATTAAGCTCTCCACGACGAGCGATGACATAATCATTCCCCCATTCGATGAGTGCGCCCATTTTTTCTAGCGCATCGGCAAATTGAATATCTCCTTGGATACTGTTTTTACCAATACCAGTAACTTTTACTTCGCCACCTTTGATAGCCGCCGCCGCGAGGAAGTAAGAAGCAGAGGATGCATCTCCTTCCACCAAAAACTGCCCAGGAGAAACATACGATTGCCCAGCTGGGATCACAAATTGAGTGTAGTTATGGTTGATCACTTTTACACCAAACTGCGCCATGATGTGTAACGTGATATCAATGTAAGGCTTTGAGACCAAGTCACCAACGATGTTTATCGTCATTTCACCATCAGACAGTGGCGCAGCCATTAAAAAGGCGGTCAAAAATTGACTCGAGATTGAACCGTCAATCGCCACGGTTCCAGCTTTAAGGCCGGTTGCCGTAATTTTTAACGGCGGGAAGTCTTCGTTTTCAAGGTACTCAATATCAGCGCCCGCTTCACGTAACGCTGTAACGAGATGACCGATTGGACGTTCTTTCATCCTCGGCTCACCAGTCAAAATGAACTCACCCTGTCCAAGGACTAATGCTGCCGCAAGTGGACGCATTGCCGTCCCTGCATTACCTAAAAACAGCTCAACGGATTGCTCGATGCTAAAAGGCCGACCCAAACCTTTTATCTCACACACCATTTTGTCGTCTGACAAACGATACTCCACGCCAAGTTTTGCTAGTGCGTTGAGCATGTGGCGAATATCGTCACTGTCTAACAAGTTCGTTAGCTTAGTCGTACCACTTGCCAGAGCGGCAAGCAGTAGCGCTCGGTTTGAGACACTTTTGGAACCGGGTAAATTGACTTGCCCATTAATTTTTTTTATTGGTTGTAACGTGAGGCTTTCCATTGGAGTTGTGTTTCCTTGCATCTTCCAAAGAGCTCCTGTTTGCTCTGGGAAAATGAAAATTCTTCGTACTTGCAGCCTATCTAAAAATAAAAGCGAACTCCAGTACAAATATGGCCTGATAGTAATGATTGGCAAACTATTGAAAAATCCCTACTATCCT
This sequence comes from Vibrio sp. V10_P2A27P122, assembly GCF_963874335.1. Taxonomy (NCBI): domain Bacteria; kingdom Pseudomonadati; phylum Pseudomonadota; class Gammaproteobacteria; order Vibrionales; family Vibrionaceae; genus Vibrio; species Vibrio sp. V10_P2A27P122. Next base: position 5,141 of record NZ_CAWNHY010000245.1, read on the forward strand.
CATTCCGTGGCCTTATCTTGATGGTTAACCCAGATCGGATCGAACATGACTATTTACCTTCCTCAACTTGCGCTTGATGATTTCTCTTTTCCTTCCGCTGATGAGGCGCTAGAAGAGCCAAATGGACTGCTCGCGTTTGGTGGAGATTTACAACCAGAACGTATTTATAATGCTTATCGACACGGAATTTTTCCTTGGTATGGCCCACAAGAGCCTATTCTTTGGTGGAGCCCCGCTCCACGAGCTGTGTTTAACCCACAAACTTTTTCTCCAGCTAAAAGCGTTAAAAAATTCCAGCGAAAACATCAATATAAAATAAGCCTTAACCATGCAACTAAAGAGGTAATTACAAGTTGCGCCAACGTAAGACCCGCAGATCAAACTTGGCTAAATGAAGAGATGCGCAGCGCCTACCTCGCCCTTGCGGCTTCTGGCCGTTGTCATTCGGTTGAGGTGTGGCAGGAAGATAAATTGATCGGCGGGCTCTATGGCATACAAATGGGCCAAATGTTTTGCGGTGAGTCGATGTTTAGTATCAAAGCCAATGCATCAAAAATTGCGCTTTGGTATTTTTGCCAGCATTTTCAATCACACGGTGGACAGTTGATTGATTGTCAGGTGATGAATCCGCATCTGGCATCATTGGGAGCTTTCGAATTAGAGCGCGACGATTTTCTCAAATCCTTGCTATCTTTTAGAGATAGCTCTGTCGATGAGCGCTGCTTTACACCCCAGTGGATCACCTTGCCTAATGAAGGATAACCATGAGCTCAGATTTACAGCAAATACGCATCGGTTTAACCAATAACCACCCTTGTAGCTATTTAAAAGATAGGCAAGAACGTGTCGCTGTGACTTTAGACTCCGCCATGCAATCGCCTGAGAATTATGAAATTCTACTCGCAAATGGTTTTCGACGCAGTGGGGATACCATTTACAAACCTCACTGTGACAATTGCAACTCCTGCCAAGCATTGCGTGTTTTTGTTGACCAAGTCAAGCTATCAACCAGCCAAAAGCGGTTACTCAAAAAGGCACACGCTTTTCAGTGGCAGTTGAAACCGACCATGGATTCGGGTTGGTTTGCACTCTATGCCCGCTATATTGAAGCGCGACATAAAGAGGGCAGCATGTACCCTCCCAACGAGCAGGAGTTTGAAACCTTTTCCGCTTGTCGTTGGCTAGATACTCAATACCTGCATATTTATCAAAATGGACAACTGGTCGCGATTGCGGTGACGGATATTTTACAAAACAGTGCCAGCGCCTTTTATACCTTTTATGATCCAGAGTCAGATCTGTCACTCGGAACACTGGGCGTTTTATTTCAACTGCAATATTGCCAAGCCACACAGAAACAATGGTTATATTTGGGTTATCAAATTGATGAATGCCCAGCAATGAACTACAAAGTACGCTTTGAGCGCCATCAAAAGCTAGTAAATCAACGTTGGCAAGGGTAGAATACGCCCCAACTTTACATATTTATCTTTTAGCGGCAGAATGCGTCCGTTAAAAATCGCCAAGTTTCTAAAGAGGATTAAATGGCTAAAGAAGACGTAATTGAGATGCAAGGCACTGTCCTTGATACTCTTCCAAACACAATGTTCCGTGTTGAGCTAGAAAACGGCCACGTAGTAACAGCTCACATCTCTGGTAAAATGCGTAAGAACTACATTCGTATTCTTACTGGTGACAAAGTAACTGTAGAGATGACTCCATACGACCTAACTAAAGGCCGCATCGTCTTCCGTGCTCGTTAATCTCTGATTTTCGAACGCAACAAAAAACGGAGCTAAATGCTCCGTTTTTTGTTACTTATAGAACTGGATTAAATGCAATGCATAGAAGAAAGCACGCCTCAGCGTGCTTTTGTTATTAGGTGATAAGCATCGGGATTACCGATTAGTGAACCGCTTCTTCACGAGAACCAATGTACTTAAACTTAAGCTCTTCGCCATCTAAATCCACTTTCACTGTGCCACCATCGACCAACGAGCCAAACAACAACTCATTCGCTAATGGCTTTTTCAGCTTATCCTGAATCACGCGGCCCATCGGACGAGCGCCCATCTCAATATCGTAGCCTTTCACAGCAAGCCAATGACGAGCATCCTCAGAAACCTCTAACGATACACCTCTCGCATCGAGTTGAGCTTGTAGTTCAACAATAAACTTATCAACCACTTGATGGATTACACGCTCATCCAAACGATTAAACCAGATGATGTTATCTAAACGGTTACGAAATTCGGGTGTGAATACTTTCTTAATCTCTGACATCGCATCAAAACTATTGTCTTGTTGGATAAGACCAATCGATTTTTTCACTGTCTCTGCAACACCTGCGTTGGTTGTCATCACCAAAATGATGTTACGGAAATCCGCTTTTCGTCCATTGTTATCCGTTAAAGTGCCGTTATCCATGACTTGAAGTAGCAAGTTGAAAATATCAGGGTGCGCTTTCTCAATCTCATCAAGTAGCACTACTGAATGTGGATGTTTAATCACAGCATCAGTTAGCAAGCCACCTTGGTCATACCCAACATAACCAGGAGGAGCACCAATTAAACGACTCACTGAGTGGCGTTCACCATACTCAGACATATCAAAACGCAGCAGCTCAATGCCAAGTAGCTTCGATAACTGCACTGTCACTTCTGTTTTACCCACGCCTGTTGGCCCTGCAAACAAGAATGAGCCCACCGGTTTATTGTCAGCACCTAAGCCAGCGCGTGAGAGTTTGATCGCCTCACTCAATACATCGATAGCGTCATCTTGTCCAAATACCAACATTTTCATTTTTCTATCAAGGTGCTGCAAAATGTCTTTATCGGAAGAAGAGACTGATTTTTCTGGAATACGCGCCATTTTAGCAACCATCGCTTCAATATCGGCCACTCCAACGGTTTTCTTGCGGCGACTTGCAGGTGCCAACCTTGAACGTGCTCCCGCTTCATCAATCACATCAATCGCTTTATCTGGCAAATGACGTTCATTGATGTATTTTGCAGAAAGCTCTACGGCCGCACGTAACGCTTTATTGGTGTAACGTACATCATGGTGCGCCTCGTATTTTGTTTTCAGGCCCATAAGTATTTTAGTGGTGTCATCCAACGATGGCTCGACCACATCGATTTTTTGAAAACGGCGAGCCAGCGCGCGCTCTTTTTCAAAGATGTTGTTGTACTCTTGATAAGTCGTTGAGCCGATGCAGCGCAATTTACCGCTGCTAAGCAGAGGTTTGATTAAGTTAGCCGCATCCACCTGACCACCAGAAGCGGCACCCGCACCGATGATGGTATGAATTTCATCAATAAATAGGATCGCGTCCTGCTCTTTTTCAAGCTGTTTCAAAATGGTTTTAAAACGCTTTTCAAAATCGCCACGATACTTAGTTCCAGCGAGCAATGAGCCAATATCCAGTGAATAAATAACGCTATTTTGAATGATTTCAGGCACTTGACCTTCCACAATACGCCACGCCAGCCCTTCCGCAATCGCCGTTTTACCGACTCCCGCTTCTCCCACTAACAGCGGATTATTTTTACGGCGACGACACAACACTTGAATGGTTCGTTCTAGCTCTTTATCACGCCCAATTAGCGGATCAATCAACCCTTGCTTTGCCAATTGGTTGAGGTTGCTGGCAAAGCTTTCCAAACGTTCATCAGAACTGACTTCATCAGCTGATTCGCTGCTAAAAGAGTCGGAAGAGGCTGAATTATCACTTGCGCTGGAAGCTTTAGTGATGCCGTGCGAAATGTAGTTGACGATATCTAAGCGACTGATGTCATTTTTTTTCAGTAGGTAAGCCGCATGTGACTCCTGCTCACTAAAGATTGCAACCAGTACATTCGCCCCTGTGACTTCATTGCGGCCAGAGGATTGCACATGAAATACAGCACGTTGCAGCACACGTTGAAAACTCAATGTAGGTTGCGTTTCACGTGTTTCGTCACTTTCAGGAATAAGAGGGGTGGTTTGATCAATAAAAATATCAAGCTCTTGGCGTAAGGCATCCAAATCCGCTTGGCAGGCTAATAAGGCCTCTCTGGCTGCATCATTTTCTAATAACGCAAGTAGGAGGTGCTCGACGGTCATGAATTCATGTCTTTTGTCTCGCGCTCGAGCGAACGCGCCGTTTAGACTCGACTCTAGTTCTTTATTAAGCATAAGTACCTCCTTAAGGAACCACTTTGTTGCTCCAGCAAGCGACTACGCTTGCTCCATAGTACAAAGCAGTGGATGCTCATTTTCCCTTGAGTACAAAGTAACTTGAGCTACTTTGGTCTCTGCAATCTCAGCACTGAACGTGCCACAAATTGCTTTCCCTTCATAATGCACCTTGAGCATTATCTGTGTTGCTTTGTCGATATCCATCGAGAAGAATCGCTCAAGGATTTCAATCACAAACTCCATCGGCGTGTAGTCATCGTTATTAAGAACTACGTTGTACATCGCTGGTGGTTTAATTGCTGTCTTCTCTTTCTCCAGAAGATCTGAGTCTGGAGTCACCCATTCAAAATGTTTACTCATGATGACCGTATTTAGAGTGCTTCTCTACCTAGTGGAACCGTGTGCCTCTCAGTAACCATTGTGTCGTTCGAATCTATTAATGTTATTAGTGCTACCGACACAGTTGAAAAACAACCCTTACTTAGAGACTAATGCAGCAATTGTATCGCTGCAAATAAAACATTGCTATTCCGAACTATCAACGGCGTAGTTGATTAAAAAGAAAACAAAAGCAACTGCTTTCTTTAACTATTTCATTCTTAACGCCCTATTTAATCGTTACAACAATGTAAACCTTAAAAGTGATTTATTTGCAAATATGTCGAGTATCATACCTTTTGCCTATTGACTGCGCCGAATCATTGACTACATTGGTCAATTAGTGACTAAAAATTTGGCAGCGGCTGAATTGATATTCACATTCGGGTAACGTTTTTAGGATAAGTTTCTCGATAACAACATCAGTAACTAAAATGCAATGAGGGATGTAAAGCATGGCTACAGGTACAGTAAAATGGTTTAACAACGCCAAAGGATTTGGGTTTATTTGTCCAGAAGGTGAGGATACCGATATTTTTGCTCACTATTCAACCATTCAAATGGAAGGCTACCGCACACTCAAAGCGGGCCAACAAGTTTCCTACGAGATTGAACAGGGGCCGAAAGGTTATCACGCTAGCGCTGTTGTTCCAATCGAAGGTCAACTTGCAAAATAATCGCTGCCAAACGTGTATTTGATGAAAAACCCGCCGAACTGGCGGGTTTTTTTATTGCTTAGAGGTGAATAACTGAAGGTTAAGCGCCAATGATCGCGTTCAAGGTTTGGCTTGGACGCATTAGTGCTGATGCTTTTTCAAACACTGGCGCATAGTAACCACCCAAATCACCCGGAGTACCTTGTGCCTGATTCAGCTCAGAGACGATAACCTGTTCATTTTCTTGCAGCTGTTTCGCAATCGGTGCGAATTCCGCCGCTAAATCAGCATCCGCCGTCTGCTCTGCTAAGGCCTCAGCCCAATAGGTTGCAAGATAGTAGTGACTGCCACGGTTATCAAGCTCACCAACTCTGCGCGATGGTGATTTATTGAGATCAAGGAACTTACCAGTGGCTTTATCAAGCGCATCGGCTAGTACTTTCGCTTTCGCATTTCCAGTGACAACACTCAAATGTTCCAAAGACGCCGCCAGCGCCAAAAACTCGCCTAACGAATCCCAACGCAAGTGGTTTTCTTTCTCAACCTGCTGAACGTGTTTTGGCGCAGAGCCACCAGCACCTGTTTCAAACAAGCCACCGCCATTCATCAAGGGAACAATCGACAACATTTTAGCCGAAGTACCGAGCTCAAGAATGGGGAATAGATCCGTGAGGTAATCACGCAGTACGTTACCCGTAACTGAGATGGTATCTTTACCCGCTTTGAGACGCTCAAGTGTGAACAAAGTCGCTTCAACGGGTGATAGGATCTGAATATCTAAGCCAGCCGTATCATGATCAGCAAGGTAGACGTTGACTTTTTTGATCAATTCACGGTCATGCGCACGCTGATCGTCTAACCAGAAAATCGCAGGAACACCAGTAGCTCTGGCGCGAGTCACGGCCAGTTTCACCCAATCTTGGATCGGTGCATCTTTCACTTGGCACATGCGGAAAATATCACCAGCTTCAACAGCTTGCTCTAACAATACTTTGCCGGAGGTATCCACAACACGTACCGAACCCGCTGCATCGAGGATAAAGGTTTTATCGTGCGATCCATATTCTTCAGCTTTTTGCGCCATAAGGCCCACGTTTGGCACACTGCCCATCGTGGTGGGATCAAATGCGCCGTGCTTTTTACAAAAATCAATCACCGCTTGATAAACGCCAGCGTAGCAGCGATCGGGGATCAGTGCTTTGGTGTCTTGTTGCTTGCCATCTGGCCCCCACATTTGACCAGAAGCGCGCAGCATTGCTGGCATTGACGCATCAACAATGATATCGCTTGGGACATGTAGGTTAGTAATACCTCGGTCAGAATCGACCATAGCAAGCGGTGGCTGCGTGTTATAAACCGCTTGAATCGCGGCTTCAATTTCTTCTTTCTGTGCTTGTGGCAATGCTTGTATTTTCGCGTAAACATCGCCTAGGCCATTGTTGACATCAACACCTAATGAGTCAAACAACGCGCCATACTTCGCAAATACGTCCTTGTAGTACACTTTAACGGCATGGCCGAAAATGACTGGGTCAGACACTTTCATCATGGTTGCTTTCATGTGCAAGGAAAGCAGCACATCTTGCTGTTTCGCTGCTGCGATTTGTTGCTCGAAAAACTCAACTAACGCTTTTTTGCTTAGAACTGAAGCATCGATAATTTCTTTATCAAGCAGCGCAAACTCTTTCTTTAAGACTTTAGTCGAGCCATCATGGCCGACAAACTCAATTTTGACCTTAGTGTCACCTTCAATGGTGACTGACTTTTCTGTTCCATAGAAATCTTTGTCTTGCATGCTGGCAACATGTGAACGGGATTGCGGTGACCATGCGCCCATTGAATGTGGGTTTTTCTTCGCATAATTCTTGACTGATAATGGTGCGCGGCGATCGGAGTTTCCTTCACGCAACACAGGGTTAACCGCACTGCCTTTGATTTTATCGTAAGTCGCTTTAATCGCTTCTTCTTCGTAGGTACTTGGTTCTTCAGGATAATTTGGTAGGTCGTAACCTTTTTCCTGCAACTCTTTAATCGCGGCTTTCAATTGTGGAACCGATGCAGAAACGTTAGGCAGTTTAATAATATTCGCTTCTGGTTTGGTCGCCAGTTCACCTAATTCGGCAAGCGCATCACTTACACGTTGATTTTCTTTTAAATGTTCTGGGAAGCTGGCAAGGATACGCGCAGCCAGTGAAATATCGCGGGTTTCAACGCTAATGCCTGACGAGGCGGTAAAGGATTGGATAATCGGCAATAAAGAATAAGTGGCCAGTGCTGGTGCTTCGTCTGTAATGGTATAAATAATTGTAGGTTTTTCTGTAGGCATGAAAAATTTCCCTATTTGTTCTAGCAGCACCATTGGATGAAACAGCGCTGTGTGATTGTCCGTGTCAAGTGGGTTAGCATCCTCGCGACTTGAACACGATAGCGTCACTCTTTCAAAAACTGAACCGAATGTCGTTGAGCGTTATCCGATTTTAGTCATTGAGTGAAAATACGTATACACCCAAACCCTTTATTGATACTGAATCCAAATAGCATGGGTTGAGTATAATTAAACAAAACTAGGATAATAGTCTATTATCTTGTGCGTCAATCCTGTTTCTGGGCGCGCAAATCATAGCTTAAATCCAAAGTTCAGAAAACTTTCAAACACACTTCATTTACATTTTTGCAAGGTAGTTAACATGTCATCCCGCTTGCGTCGTGATTCTTCATCAGTATCAAAACCCTCTGGCTCTTCTCATTTTAAACGGCGCGATCCACATCAGCGTTCAACCGCCCGCTCCTCTTCATCTGCAGAAGAGGTAAAAAAACGAGTATCACTTGCTGATCGAAAAGTCATCATCTTTAATAAACCTTTTGATACGCTAAGCCAGTTTACCGATGGTGATGGGCGCAAAACTCTCGCTGATTTTATTCCCGTAAAAGAGGTGTATGCCGCAGGTCGTTTGGACAGAGACAGCGAAGGTTTGATGGTGCTCACCAATGACGGCATCTTGCAAGCGAGACTAACGCAGCCGCAGTCAAAATTACCAAAAACGTATTGGGTTCAAGTAGAAGGAGAACCCGCTCAAAACGATTTAGATAAATTGCGCCAAGGTGTAGAGCTAAAAGATGGCATGACGCTGCCTGCCAAGGTTGAGATTTTGCAACCGCCTACCTTGTGGGAACGTAATCCACCGGTTCGTTTTCGCGCACAAATCCCAACCACATGGCTTGCGATTACCATTACTGAAGGTAAAAACCGGCAAGTACGACGTATGACAGCGCATATTGGCTTTCCAACACTGCGCTTAGTGCGCTACGCGATGGGCGACATTGTTTTAGGCGATCTACAACCCGGTGAGTGGAAAGAAATTACCCTCTAACACCGCTCTCAAAAACGGAAGCCTCTTTATTATTTAAGAGGCTTCACTGTGTTTATTTATGGCGTTCTTTAAGCTTATCAATCACATCACTCAACGCTAATCCTTGGTCTTGCAATAGCACCAATAAGTGATAAATCAAATCAGCAGACTCACACACTAACTCCGCCTTATCGCCCGACGTCGCCGCAAGCGCAACTTCAACGCCCTCTTCGCCCACTTTCTGCGAAATACGCTTTGTTCCACGGGCATAAAGGCTAGCGGTGTAAGAGGAATCAGGGTCGGCACTCTTGCGGGCAGCCAATAGCTGCTCAAGCTGATGAAGCCACACCATTTGAGACTCTTCTTGTGCATCGTTATCCCAACAGGTTGTGGTTCCAGTATGGCACGTTGGCCCAATGGGATTCACTTTGACCAATAAAGTGTCATTATCACAATCGAGCGCCATGTTTTTCAACTGTAACACATGACCAGAGGTCTCTCCTTTGGTCCAAAGCCGCTGTTTGCTGCGAGAAAAGAACGTCACTTGGCCTGTTTGCGCGGTTTTTTGCAACGCATCTTGGTTCATGTAACCCATCATAAGCACTTGACTTGATTGAAAATCTTGCACTATCGCCGGAACAAGGCCATCAACTTTGTTCCAATCAATACGCTCAGAAAGTGCAACCGCACTCGATACTTGAAAACTCATCGTCTTACCTCTACACCTTCTGCTTGTAAATATTGTTTTAATTCGCCGATATTGATGATCTGCTTGTGAAAAACCGATGCCGCCAACGCGCCATCGACATGAGCTTGTTGGTAAGCTTGCGCAAAGTGCTCCATCGTTCCCGCCCCGCCAGAAGCGATAAGTGGCACGCGACACACAGCACGTACCTTCTGGAGTTGCTGTAGATCATAACCATTACGCACGCCGTCTTGGTTCATCATATTCAATACGATTTCACCCGCACCACGTTTTTGTACCTCTTGTACCCAATCGCAAGTTTGCCACTGTGTTGCTTTGGTGCGCGTCTCATCGCCAGTAAATTGATAGACCTGATACTGACCCGTTTCTTGATCGAAGTAAGAGTCAATGCCGACCACAATACATTGCACGCCAAATTTATCCGCCAAGTCAGTAATCAACTGTGGGTTAGCGAGTGCTGGAGAGTTAATGGAGACTTTATCTGCACCAAATTCTAAAATTCGTGCAGCATCTTCGGCAGATTTAATACCGCCCGCGACGCAAAATGGAATATCAATCACTGCCGCGACACGCGCAACCCAACTTTTATCCACCACTCGGCCATCACTCGACGCGGTAATGTCATAAAATACCAACTCATCCGCACCCTCTTCGGCGTAGCGTTTTGCAAGCGGTACGATATCACCAATGATTTCGTGATTGCGAAACTGCACCCCTTTCACTACTTGTCCATCGCGGACATCCAAACAAGGAATTATGCGTTTTGCCAACATTCGAATGCCTCCTGAGCGGTGAACTTACCATCTAATAAGGCACGACCGACAATCACGCCTGCGACGCCACTGCCTGTTAAGGCTTTGATGTCCGCTAAGCTACCGATACCACCTGAGGATTGAAACTGTACTTGTGGGTACTGTTTGCATAAATCGATATACAATTCAACGTTAGAACCGGCTAGTGTGCCATCGCGGGAAATATCAGTGCACAATACGTGCGTCAAACCAACCGTTAGGTAATCATCAATCAAGGCTTCTATCGTTACACCTGAATCTTCTTGCCAACCTGAAATGGCCACTTTACGTGTGCCGTCTTGATCAATGTTGATGTCTAGCGCTAGCACAATTTTTTCTGCGCCATACTTTTCCATCCATCCTTTGACTAATTCAGGCTGTTTTACGGCCGTAGAACCGACAACCACGCGCTGCGCACCCGCATTTAATAAATCCACCACATCTTGCTCACTACGCACACCGCCACCAATTTGAATATTGGCAGGGGTACTGGCAAGCAGTTTGGCAATCAGATCAAGCTGTCGGGCTGAGGTATCTTTTGCACCCGTTAAATCGACAAGGTGCAACCAGTTAGCTCCAGCCTGATGATAGAGGCGAAACTGCTCTGCAGGGTCCACTTTGTATTCGGTAACTTGACCATAATCGCCTTGAAATAAGCGAACCACTTGGCCATCAATTAAATCTAATGCTGGAATAATCATTACTAATTCCCTTTTATAATTCCAAGAAGTTCTTGATCAGTGCCGAGCCGGCTTTGGATGAGCGCTCTGGGTGAAATTGGACACCATAGTAATTACCGCTTTGCAGCGCCGCGGTGAAAGGCTTGCCGTATTCACATTCAGCAATCGTGTATTCACCGACGGGCATGGCGTAGCTATGGACAAAATAGAAATATTCGCCTTGCTCAATGCCTTTAAACAGAGGATGGTCTCTTTCGGCATTGACCGTATTCCAACCCATATGTGGCAGTGGTAAATCGCCTGTATCCATCAGGCGAACCTCGCCGTCACATAATCTCAAGCATTCCACAATGTCATTAGCTTGATCGTTAGCTTGCTGTCCTTTTTCTTCTGACAGCTGACCTAACAGTTGCATGCCTAAGCAGATGCCGAGCAGTGGCTTTTCAACCTGTTTCACCAAGGTGATTAAATCGCGCTGTTGCAGATTTTTCATCGCCTCACTTGCCGTACCGACACCGGGTAAAAACAGCTTATCTGCCGTCAACACCACATCAGGATCTTTTGAAATAGTGACTGGGTAACCCAAGCGTTCGATGGCAAATTTCACGGAAGACACATTAGCGCAGCCTGTATCAATGATGACGACCTTTTGCGGCTGGCTGCTGTTATCACTCATCGCTTCGCGGACTGACGACATTACAGTACTCCTTTGCTGCTAGGTAGTTCATTGCCTTCCACTTTAATGGCTTGACGCAATGTGCGGCCAAAAGCCTTAAACAAACTTTCAATAATATGGTGATCATTCTCGCCACTGGATGAGAGATGTAGCGTACAGGCCAAAGTGTCGGTTAATGAACGGAAGAAGTGATATACCATTTCAGTGGAGAGATCGCCCACTTGCTCACGTGTAAAGGTGGCCTCAAATTTCAGATAAGGGCGACCCGATAGATCGAGCGCGCATTGTGCTAAACACTCATCCATCGGCAACGAAAAACCAAAACGACCAATGCCACGCTTATCGCCTAATGCCTCTTTTAAGGCTTGCCCGAGTGCTAATGCGGTATCTTCAATGGTGTGGTGATCATCAATGTGCAGATCACCATTGACGCTCAACTTCAATTGAAAACCACCATGGGTTGCGATTTGGTCAAGCATGTGGTCAAAAAAACCTAACCCCGTTGTAATTTGATTACCACCCGTTTCATCCAAATTGACCGCAACTTTAATGTCGGTCTCTTTAGTGGTTCTTACCACTTCGGCGCTGCGCGCTTTCACGGTTAAGTCTTTAACTATTTCACGCCATCCCATACTTTTCGGATGATATTGAATACCACGGATCGCCATATTTTCAGCCAGTTGCAGGTCGGTCATTCGATCGCCAATCACCACTGATTGCTGAAAATCGACTTTGCCTCCTTGCAGATACTCTTTAACCATCCCCAGTTTGGGTTTGCGGCAAGAGCAATTATCTTTTTCAAAGTGCGGGCAAATCAGCACATCATCAAAGATCACTCCTTGGGACTGAAAAATGTCTATCATCATCGCATGAGGGGCATCGAAATCCGCTTGAGGATAGCTATCCGTCCCCAGTCCATCTTGGTTGGTGACCATCACCAGCCGATAACCCGCAGCCTGCAAAGCCAGTAGGCTTGGGATCACATACGGCTCTAGTTTCAGTTTGTCTAAACGATCAACTTGGAAATCGACCGGAGGCTCAACAATTAAGGTTCCGTCACGATCAATAAAGAGAATTTTTTGCTGTTTGCTCACTGGAATATCCTTTTCTATTGGCCAGTAACGTCACTTAAACGACTGGCTCTTATTCATTTTGGGCTATTTATGGTGCTCGATTACTGATAATAATTGCGAATAAAAGCGAGTGTTTTTTCACACTCTTCGCGATTACCGATACTGATCCTCACGCAATTTTCAATCGGAGAATTGCGTAAAATAATGCCGTGATCCCAAGCGGCTTTAAACATTGCATCGCCATCGGGAAATTTCACTAATAGGTAGTTTCCCCATCCTTCAAACACAGTTAAATGGGGCACCATATACAGCCCTGCTTGTAAGTAAGCACGGTTTGCATTGAGATCCAACACTTGGAATTTGGTACGAGCCAGCCCAGCTTCCGATAACGCTTGCACAGCAATGTCTGCTACCGGAATTGGCACGGGATAAGGTGCAATTACCTTCTGCAGCACATCAATCAGCTCTTTATTGGCCAAGGTAAAACCGCAGCGCAAACCTGCAAGCGCAAACGCTTTAGATAAGGTGCGTAAAATCGCCAAATTCGGGTATTGCGCTAATAAATTAACGGTTGAGGCTTCTGGACAAAAATCAATGTAGGCTTCATCCATCACGACAATAGCGCGGTCTTTAGTCATTTCCAGCAAAGCAATAATATCTTGGCGCTTAACCAAATTGCCGGTTGGATTATTAGGACTACAAACGAAGATCAACTTCACGCTGTCCAAATTGGCACGAATGGCTGACAGGTCGAGCTGCCAATCCGCCGTTAATGGCACAACTTTACGCTCGACACCGAACGTTTCAGCGCTAATCGCGTACATACCATAAGTCGGCGGACAGTATAAAATAGCGTCTTGATTGGGCTCACAAAATGCGCGGATCAAAAGCTCAATCCCTTCATCGGCACCACGAGAGGTCAACACCTGCTCTGGTTGTACCTTGGCATAAGCCGCATACGCATCGATCATGGCTTTAGGTTGGCAATCACTGTAACGGTTCAAACGCACAAAATCGGTTTTGTACTCATTATTGAATGGCGATTCGTTGGCATTGAGCCACACATCACCACTGCCGCCAATACGGCGAGCCGATAAGTAAGGTTTCAGTGCTTGAATTTGCTTACGAGCCAGTTTTTCCATTATTTTTTCGCCTTTTGCAATTTTTCGACTCGAATGGTGACCGCACGTTTGTGTGCATCCAATCCTTCAGCTTCTGCCATTGTGACCACGGTTGGCGCTAACCCTTGTAAGCCCTCTGCGCTGAGTTCTTGCACCGTCATGCGCTTACTAAAATCAGCTAAACCAAGGCTAGAATAAGTACGCGTGTAACCGTATGTCGGCAAAACGTGGTTGGTACCCGAAGCGTAGTCACCAGCTGATTCTGGTGACCACTCACCTAAGAAAATTGAGCCAGCGTTATCAAGTAACGGCAACAGCTCACGAGGGTTCCGCGTTTGCACAATTAAGTGTTCAGGGCCGTAGTAGTTCGAGATAGAAACCGCTTGGGTCAAAGACTCAGCGATAATGATCAAACTAGAAGCCAAGGCCTTTTCTGCAATGGCGGCGCGAGATAAGCTTTTTAGCTGCTTTTGCACTGCATCTGTTACTTGATCGGCAATCACCGCTGAAGGAGTCACTAACACAACTTGTGAATCAGGTCCGTGCTCAGCTTGGCTAAGCAGATCAGCCGCGATGAAATCGGCATCAGCCGTATCATCAGCAATCACCAACACTTCCGAAGGACCCGCTGGCATATCAATCGCTGCACCGCGAAAATCATTACTCACTTGACGTTTTGCTTCTGTCACGTAGGCATTACCGGGGCCGAAGATTTTGTCTACTTTAGCAACGGATTTAGTCCCATAAGCCATTGCTGCAATCGCTTGACCACCACCAATGTTGTACACCTCATCAATGTTACACAGCTTGGCCACGTAGAGGATTTCGTCCGCAATCGGTGGCGGTGAGCAGAGCACCACTTTACGACACCCTGCAATTTGTGCAGGAACACCCAACATTAATACGGTAGAAGGTAAAGGCGCACTGCCTCCGGGAATGTACAAGCCCACCGTATTAATTGGACGCGTGACTTGTTCACACACCACTCCCGGCTGCGTTTCCACTTTGATCGGTTGCAGCTTTTGTGCTTTATGGAACTTAGTAATGTTCTCATAAGCTTGTTGAAGTGCTTGTTTCATCTTGTCAGAAAGACGCTCGCACGCCGCATCAATCTCACCACTTGAGACGCGAATTGAATCCGGTTTCACGCGGTCAAATTTTTCAGTTAACTCAATTAAAGCTTGGTCACCTTGCGCTTTCACCTGCGCAATCACGGCGCTCACGGCAGCAGTGACATTGGCTCCTTCAGTAATGGCCGGGCGTTCTAAAATTGAATCTTGCTGAGTTTCACTCAACGATTGCCAAACGACAGTTCTCATCGCCGTTACTCCATCATTTTATCGATAGGTAAAACCAAAATAGAACTCGCCCCTAATGCTTTTAGGCGCTCCATGGTTTCCCAAAATAGGTTCTCGGTACTGACCACATGTACTGCAACACGATTTTTCTCCGCCGATAAAGGCAGCACTGTTGGGTCTTCCGCTCCCGGAAGTAAGTCTTTAATCGCTTCTAATTGATCAACCGGGGCATGCAGCATGATGTATTTGGACTCTTTGGCTTGAATCACGCCTTGCATACGCGTCAATAAACGAGCAATCAATGCTTGCTTATCTTCACTGAATTCACCTTGACGCTGAATGAGTGTTGCTTTGGATTGGAAGATAACTTCAGCCTCTTTGAGACCATTCGCTTCTAATGTTGCGCCGGTAGAAACAAGGTCAGCAATCGCATCAGCTAAGCCAGCTCGTGGCGCAACCTCAACAGAGCCTGTGAGCACACAAGTGCTAAAATCAATGCCCTTTTCATCCATGTACGCTTTGAGTAGCTGCGGATAAGTTGTGGCGATGCGTTTACCCGCCAAATCTTGAGGACCGTTGTATTGCTGATCTTTATTGATCGCGATGGATAAGCGGCAACCACCAAAATCAAGACGGCGCAGTGAAACAAACTCACTTTTCTTATTTTGCGACAAGCGTTCTAAACGCACCTCTTCCAGTTCATTCTCACCAATGAAACCGAGATCAACCACACCGTCCATCACCAGCCCGGGTATGTCGTCATCACGCACTAGCAGTAGGTCGATCGGCATATTGAGAGAGTGAACGACAAGACGCTCACCCATGATATTGAATTTCACTCCGCATTTTTTAAGTAAGTCTTGGCACTCTGAGCTCAAGCGGCCTTTCTTCTGGATGGCAATTCTTAGGCGTTGTGTTTGCATGACAATTTCCCTGTGCAATGTATTGAATGTATTTGGAATTGAGTTAAAGCAAAATGAAAAAACCCTCGGGAGATTTGCGTTCTCCCGAGGGTTTTAATCTAAATGCTTTGACTTAACCACCGGGAGTTTCCTGCCTCCCGGGTATGCGTACATCTCCCCGAAAGATTATTTAGGGTGATGGTGATGATGAATGTTCATTACAAAATTACGCATACTTATCAGCTCTTATTGGTTTGCTGTCTTGACTCCACACTAACCAAGCTGATGTTCTTTTTCAACTAAAAATTTTGCTTTTTTAAAATCTTTTTTCGCCGTCGTGCACCAGTAATAAAAAAGGGAAACTTTCGTTTCCCTTTTATCAACTCTATTTAACCAAAATACGGCTACAACGTCTCGCAATGTGTCATTTTTGATTTCGCCATAGCGGCCATAATCATGCACACAATGATAAATGCAACAGAAGCACAAGCCAACGAGATCAGCACTGACGCTGTCATTCCTAAAACAACAAAACCGACACTCGAAACCAAGGCCGTAGCCAGTGCATACGGCAATTGTGTCGCAACGTGATCGATATGGTTACAACGCGCGCCTGTCGACGATAAAATGGTGGTGTCAGAAATAGGAGAACAGTGGTCACCAAAAACGGAACCAGCGAGCACCGCGCTCAGCATAGGGAGTATTAGAGCGATATCGGTCGCCGCGGCCATATCTCCAGCAATGGGCAACATGATGCCAAACGTTCCCCAAGAAGTGCCGGTTGAAAACGCCATCACGCCCGATAGTAAGAATAAGATGACCGGTAGCCAATGCGGATCAATATTACCTTGAACCAAAGATGACATGTACGCACCGGTTTTCATGTCCCCAATAACAGAGCCAATTGTCCACGCAAAAATCAGGATCAAAATCGCACCAAACATCGATTTAGCACCGATCCACAATGTATTACTGATGTCATTCATTGGCAGCTTTTGCTTAAACACAGTAAACAGAGCCATCGCCAAGCCAACTAGCCCGCCGTAAATCAATGAAGCGCCGACATTGGTGTTTTCAAACGCACCCAGTAGATCAAATGCTTTACCGTCTGCGGCTAAAGATTGACCACCCGTAAATAACATGGCTGAAACCGTTGCAATGATGAGTAATACGATAGGCAGAACCAGATCCAACACTTTGCCATGTTCGCTCTCTTTGATATCAAGCTCTTCATTTAACTCATGTGCGTCTTGGCTATCGTTTTCATTTGCGTCGTCAAATCCACGGCCTTGGGAGGCATTAATTTCATGCTGGCGCATTTGACCAATATCTAATTGGAACCACACCACCGCAAACACCATCAGTAATGCAAAAATGGCATAAAAATTCATTGGTACTAAACGCATGTACGCGCCCAATGCCGAATATTCGGTAATCCCGTGAGAAACGAGAATACCGCCAATAATCGTCATAATGTACGCGCCCCAACTAGAAGCTGGCATCACAACGCACATTGGTGCTGCAGTTGAATCAAGGATATAGGCAAGTTTAGCGCGAGATACATAAAAGCGGTCAGTCACAGGACGAGAAATAGAACCTACGGCTAAACTGTTAAAATAATCATCAACGAAAATAAACACACCCAAAAATGCCGCCAGCAGTTTTGAGCCACGTTTACTTTTTACGCGGACTTGTGCCCATTCGGCAAAAGCACGAGTACCGCCAGACAAAGTTAATAGCGCGGTCATCATACCTAATAAAAGCAAAAACCCGACGATACTCATATTCCAAGTGTTAATGCCGCCATCAGCAACAAAGACGCTTGATACCTTAGTAGCAACATAACTGAATGCACTACCAAAAGAATAATCCGCGAGTAATACCGCGCCTAATACAATACCGACACCTAATGAAACAAGTACTCTGCGTGTAAGAACAGCCAAACTTAATGCTACCAGAGGCGGTAACAGCGACAGAGGAGATGATGCAAAATCGATTAAATTCATGATCTTCAAAAACCAGTAAGTAAATGGTTAGAGATCTACTGCAGACAAATTACGAGCTAAGATAACCACGTAATTCATGTTGAACTAAGCGAAAGGGAAGCGAACACTTCACCCAACCCTACAGTAGCGCTCCATAGTTTAAAAAAAGAATAGACTATGGCAGTGTTGTTCCTATTCGAATACAACCCCAGCAAGCTGCTTTAATGTGCATACTTACTTCGGCGATAAAACCTTTCACTTTTGTTCATTGGCATTACCCCAACAGAAGTTACTATTTTTTACCGCACCTCTACGTCAAAGAAAGTACAATAAACCACCGTTATTAAGTCATTTTAACAATGATAAATGTCTTACTTCGCTTTAGGTAAATGACATTGTACTTAACAACGAATGCATTGCAACCGATCATGTCATCAAAGTGCATCAATTATTGGTCACATTCATTAAGAAACATTGAGACTTCTTTCATAATGTGGTGCAATGAATATCACGAAGATTATAATAAAAAACATTAATTATAAGTCTATCTAAAAATCATTGATGATCTTCTTGATACTACTACTTATGTATGAAATTAGCTCATCACTAACAAGTTCATATTTTTTTGATTTTTATTTATCTATAAAATTTTCATTAATATTTGAATCTAATATTGTAAGTACCAATTCAGCAGTTTATTATTGCTGTGTCGACTAAATTAAATCAAATAGGAATAGTCATGTCTGAATTAACAAAAACTCTACTTAATATTCGTAGCCTACGCGCTTTTTCCCGTGAACTCACTCTAGAGCAGCTTGAAGAAGCACTAGATAAATTAACGATCGTTGTTCAAGAACGCAGAGAAGCGGAAGAAGAAGAACGCTCTGCTCGCGCAGAACAAGAAGCGAAGCTGGCTGCGATTGCAGAACAGATTGCCAAAGACGGTATTGATGTAAGCGCATTAATTTCTGCACTTTCTGGTGAAACTAAGAACAAAGTTAAAGTTCAAGGCAAACGCGCACCTCGTCCAGCAAAATACAAATATCTTGATGCCAATGGCCAAGAAAAAACATGGACAGGTCAAGGTCGCACACCTTC